>CAUJKL010000517.1 GCA_963204995.1 Planctomycetota bacterium
ACTCGACCTCGTACTGTTTCAGAATCTCTTGCACCGCCGCAGCGACCTTGCTCCGTTGGCGAAAGCGAGTCTTCGGACCTTGCAGTCGATCACGGAGTTCCCGTAAGGCCTGCGTCGCTCGTTGCAATCGGCGTGCTCGACGCTGCGAGTCGAGAATGCGGTTGATGATCGGCAAGGCTCCCACATCATAAGTGCGTAGCGTCTTGTCGCCGGACATCGCCCGCTGCCCTGGCTCCACCGCGTGTTTGTTTGCCGGTCGCGTTTTCTTCTTGGCCATGGAATTTCCATTCCTAGGTGACATGAATCCTTCAGCACGCCCACGGTACTTGCAGGAATAGAACGGTGCTCGCAGGAATAGATAGACGCAGCGGAGTGTCCAGAACAGGAGCAAAAAAGGCCACTCTTGAACTTACGACGATCGGCCTGGACGTAAGTTGAGAAACACTCGACTTACGTCGATGGCGGAAATCGCAACTTTTTTCCCGATTGCGGCAGAATTGCGCGACACGCTTGATCCGTTGCGGCGGGGAGAAACAATCCTCGCAACGAAGCGCCGGGCTGACGATGACGATGAACTGCGAACGCAGGTTGGTCGCCCGACTCGCTGCTGCTACTTCCCAGACGGATCGCTTGGATCAGACGAGTTCAGAACGCCAAGAAGGGAGACACCTCAAACCCAGTCACCGCGATGGAAACCACGCCAAACAATTCAACGCAAATCTCGATCGCGACCTGCGGAAAATAAGATATACAGTAAACAGTGCTGTGATTATCGTCTACTGCGCGCACGTTGCAAGGCACACGGCGAACGCGGTCGCTCGGAGGGCATGCAGCTGCAATCGCGGTTGAGCTCGTGGGCACCGATTTCGATCATGTTGTTTACAGCCAGACAGTTGTTTTGATTAGCAGCAAGTGCGGCGCTCGTTCATCCGGCCCTGCGGTCGCCGATTCGAGAAACGCCAGATTTCTCCCTGCTTCCTGTCGCGCGATTCCTGAGCGTGCCTCGAACGTCATTCTCCACCACGGCTGACACGGATGCAAACTCGACGTCTGTCAACTTGTGGAGAATCCACGTCGAGTACCAGGCACAACGTTGCTTGCCGGCGGCCTGGACATTATAAAGCGGGTCTAGTTTACTAGTTTTTGTGCGACTGCGACTGCGCCTGTTCCTGGAAAGACCGCTCACCTGGTTTCGTCACAGCCCCCAAGGATTTCATGACAACTTGGAGGACATTCACGAACAAACAATGGAAACGACAGACGTTGTGGCGCGGCATGCACGCATTCTAAAACATTTACGGAGAGTCTCCCGATGGCGATGATCACGATTGGCATCAATATGGAATTCGTTCGCAGCTCCGACAAACCGTTCGCCTGGGGCGTGGCCAAGGCGGCAGAGCTGGGTTACGAATACATTGAACCGATGGTTCATTGGGGCCGCGAACTGTTGAGCGAGGCGGGATACTTCCACAGCTTCTCGATGCTCGACGACCCACTCGAAATGCGAGAAATATGTGAGAAGCACGGCGTGAAGCTCTCTGGTTTGAGTGCCCACACTCCGTTGGCCAAACCGGAGACGAGCGTGAATTACCTGGTCCAGGCCATTCGCTTCGCCGGCGAGGCTGGGGCACCAGTTGTGAACACCGACGAGGGACCTCAACACGGTTTCACGGGCGAGGAAATCGATCACACCTTGATGCAGTACGTTCTGACGATCGCGGCCAAGGCAGCCGAGCGGCGCGGGATTCTCATCGGCCTGGAGCCTCACCAGATCTACAGTCAGACCCCCGAGGGCTTGGACAGAATCTTCAACCTGGTTGCATCGCCGGCGATCGGGATCAATTTCGACACGGGCAATTCCTACCTGTGCAACCAGGACACGTACCAGTGGTTGGAACATGTGCGCGATCGCCTGGTTCACCTGCATGCCAAAGACATCAGCGTGGAGCAGGGCGAAGACGAACGCGGCAAGGTCACGGGGACTCCTGTCGGGTGCGCTTGCGGCGAGGGCGTTATCGACTGGGGGCGGATCATTGACATCCTGTCCCCTTTGGATCGCGAGATCTGTCTGAGCGTGGAATGTGGAACCGTCGATCAAGCCGCTGCCAGCATCGAGCATTTGCGGCAGTTTGTCGGCCCCCAAAAGTGACACCAATAACCGATCCCCGACGCAATCGCGCGGACGGGCGGGAATGCCTTGTCCCACAGCCATTTTGCGACCCTCATCCGATCCTAAGTCAAATTGGAGGCCGCCATGGGCAACCAAGTCGATCGCAGAAAGTTCATCCAAGCGAGCACGGTCGCCACAGCCGGGCTGGCATTGACGTCTGCCGGAGTTGGCAACGAGGACGCGAAAGTCAACAGGCCGGTTCGAATTGGCATTGTCGGTGTCGGCGGTCGGGGTACGGGTCTGCTCCGCGTTTTGTTGACCATGAAAGGCGTGGAAGTCCCCGCGCTGTGCGACATCAACGCCGATCATTTGAAGCGGGCTCAAGATATTGTGGCCGCCGCGGGTCAAGCAGAACCGACAGGTTACTCCGTGGGGGAAGACAGGGCCTACAAGCAGTTGATGGACCGAGACGATCTGGACGCGGTGATCATCGCCACGTACTGGGAATGGCATGCGCCGATGGCCGTCTACGGCATGCAGGCGGGCAAGTACGTCGGCGTGGAAGTGCCCGCCGCGCTCACGATGGACGAGTGTTGGGAGTTGGTCAAGACGCACGAGCAGACCGGCGTGCCCTGCATGATGCTCGAAAACTGGAGCTTCCGGCGGGACAATCTGGCCGTGTTGAACATGATTCGGCGGGGGCTGTTCGGCGAGATCGTGCATTGCCACTGCGCCCACTCGCACGATTGCATCGACCACTGGTTCTTCGACGGCCAGGGCAACGACCGTTGGCCCGCCAAGTACTTGATCGATCGCAACGCCGATCAGTATCCCACGCACTCACTCGGGCCGGTGATCAGTTGGATGGACATCGGCTGCGGCGATTATTTCGACTATGTCACGTCGACGGCCACCAGTTCGCTCGGCATCAACGCTCACTTCGCCCGCAAGTTCGGCCCGGACCATCCCGGCGCCAAACGCAAGTATGCCCAAGGCGACATCGTTACCACCGTCGTCAAAACGCACCAGGGCAAGAGCATCGTCATCAACTACGACATGCAATTGCCTCGGCCCTACGACAACCGCTGGATGATTCAAGGCACCTTGGGGATCTACAACGAGCAACGCGACGCCGTCTACCTGTTGGACCGAAGCCCCAAGTACCACGACTGGGAACCGTTCGCGCCGTACCAGGAAGAGTTCGACCACGCGTGGTGGAAAGAGATGGGAGCTGAGGGCGGAGAGCACGGACATGGAGGGACCGACTACCTGGAACTCCAGCAATTCGTGAAAGCTGTCCGAGACAAAACGCAGACGCCGATTGACGTATACGACTCAGTCATGATGAGCGTCATCGTACCGCTCTCGGAGCAGTCGATCGCCGCCGGCAGCGCTCCGATCAAATGCCCCGACTTTACGCGCGGCAAGTGGAGAACGAGAGAACCCGCATTTGCACTCGATCCGCGCTTCACCCAGACGACTTGATGTGTTCGATCATCGCTTATTCGTCCATGCCCGTGGAAGAAAGCCCAACCAAGATGTTCAGAAAACTCCTGCCGATAGCATTATTTTTTGCGGGTCACTTTCTTTTTGGCGTCTCACCCGCCGCCGAAAACGAAGACGGGTTCGTGTCGATCTTCAATGGAAAGGACCTGAGCGGCTGGGAGGGTGAAGACGGGTTCTGGTCGGTCGCGGACGGGGCAATCACCGGGATCACCACACGGGAGAAGCCTGTCAAGCTGGCCACGTATCTCATGTGGCGTGGAGCTGAAGCAGCAGACTTCGAACTGCGATTTTCCTACCGCATTGCGGCAGGCAATTCGGGCGTGCAGTTCCGCAGCCGCGAACTGGAGCACTGGGACATCGCCGGCTACCAGGCCGATTTTGACGCGCCCAACCAATGGACCGGGTGCCTTTACGACTGTAACTCGCACCGGGCGGATCCAGACCGCGTGATCGGACCCGCCGGGCGAAAGGTGACCATCGGCCCCGACGGCCATCGAGACTCGACGGCTGTCACCGACCGCGACGCAATTCTCAAACACATCAAGGATGACGACTGGAACGAGTACCATGTGATCGCCCGTGGATCGCTGATCACACTCAAAGTCAACGGCGTTGTGACTTCCCAGGTGCTCGACCACGAGAAGGACAAGGCTCACCGAAGCGGCATCATCGCCATCCAACTTCACGGTGGAGAACCGATGAAAGTGCAGCTCAAAGACCTCCGGCTCAAGCGGTTCGAGTAGCCCGCGCTCGCGGCTTCTTTTGCAATCGTGCCTCAATCCTGCAGTTGCAAAAAAGACCGTACGATGGCCCTCCGAGGCCGTCGTTTCCGTGTTCGAAGGCTCGTTTCGAGGCCGTCATCAGATGTCACGTAACGTGAGCTTTGCATTCAGTGGGAGCGTATCACGTTTGGGCTGAAATCGGCGGACTCGGAGGCCAGGGCTTTTGACATGTTTAGGACGACCATTGAGTGGCGGTTACGCTGGGAGAATAAGCCCGATAGGGCTGACACAACCCTTGCCGGGGCTGTAAAGCCCCGGTTGCTAACACCCAACTCGGCCAAGCCCCGATAGGGGCGACACAGGTGGTGAGGTGTGAAGTGTGTCGCCCCTATCGGGGCTTTCAGC
>CAUJKL010000518.1 GCA_963204995.1 Planctomycetota bacterium
CGACTTTCACGTACGTCGCAACCAGGTGCGAGATTCCGCCAGCATCGTCGAGGCTCACCAGCCCGAACAGCCAAGTTGGACCGCGTCCGGGCAAATTGGCAACGCCTCGCGGCTGGCCGCTCGGATCGCGGAAGTAGTCGAGCGGCAATTCGAGCGGTGGTTCAAGCGACTTGAGAGGTTGCGGCGCGGTGGTTGCCGAACTGGCGTGAAAGATGCCCAGCGGATAGCGAGCGAGATTCGAGTCGCCCCAGATCCAGTGCAGTCTCCCGCGATGCACCGCAGTCTGCACGCTGTCACAGCCTACGATGCCCGATTCCGGCACCAATGGTTTCTCGCCAAGTTTCTCCGACTCGGCATACAGCCCCGCGCCGGTCACACGTCCGATTCGCTTCGCTACGACTCGGCGGTCGACTTCGACGCGAAGCGTGCTGCCCGGTTGCGGAGTCAATCGCACGCCTTCATATCCGAAACCATCTGGTGTTACACCATAACCTTGCCCCTGCACATAAAACCACGTCTCGCGTCCCATCAACTCCGGCGCATCGCAAGCGATCACACCAGCATTGTCCGAGACAAACCGCAGCCCGCTGACGGTTCGCAACTCGACCAGCGGCACAGGCCAACTCGACTGCTTGTCGACAACTTCGATGCGGCAAGGCTCGGCTGCCAGGCTGGTTACCGTCGACAAAATCAAGCAGAGCGACCAGATTCGAGTCGTAACGTGAGATAGCATGCGATCTACTGCTCCCAGCGATAACGGCGGAGATGAGAAAGCTGGAGTCAACCCCATGAATCATCCACGACCTTCCAGCATTTCGCCGAGAACGTCGTCGTCCCGGGTCAGCGGTCGCAGCACTTGCCTCAAACTAATTGGCAGAATGTCCAGCACACTGTGGCCCTCGCCGCCAAGACGCTCAATCGTAACGCGGACCTTTTCCCGGTCGTTCAACGGCAAGGAATGTTCCAGCTTTAACACGCCGTTTTCGTAGGTTGCTTCAACAGTATGGTTCATGGTTGCGTTCTCGAACGGAATGTCGCGATTGTAGCACGCTCCCACCATGGACGGAAACGGATTGTGAAGGCGGAAGCCTAGGTTGTTGCTCCGACTGTCGGGCGAGTTCCCAACGCAGCCGATGGCCGTCACATTACGGTGTAAGATTGCGAAATCGATGTCGGCTGGGTTCCACCACGACGAACGCACTCCGTAATTCCGGTTCCGTGTAAAGGTTCAGCACGCGCTCGAGCTCCCCATGAACGGCAGCCAGCGTCGAGGGCAGCATGCGGAGATAAATCACTCCACGACCGACGCCCGCGACAAACACAAGGCCGCCGAAATCGCGATCTCGAGTGACGAAAATACGGCCCTGTTGCCCGGCAACGCGAAGCAAGTCCGCGTCGGCCGCTTGTGCCAGGCCGAGCTGAGCGGCCGGGACGACGTCGTGCCCCAGTCCCTGGAGGAACTGGATTGTCGTCACGTAAACATCCTGATCCGCAAGCAGTTTCATGGCGCGGGTGTCGCCACATGAATGTCTTCAAGAGTGACGGTGTCAATCGCGTATTGAAGGCACGCCTGGATGTCCTCGACCGTCAGGTCCGGGTAGTAGTCGGCGATGATCTGGGAAAAGGAAAGTCCCTCGCGCACCAACTCCAGGACATTTTGGACCGGAACCCTCGTACCCGCCACGCATGGCTTGCCGAAGTGAATTTGGGGATTAACACTAATGCGGTCCTGCATGAGTTTGCCTCCGATCGTGGTTGCAGATGGTACTTGACTCTACCCTCCCACGAGCCGTCCGTCGAGATAACCGCGTCTCCCCGAGGATCTTTGGCGCAGTCCTCTTCGGCTTCGTCGCGGCGTGGATCGAGAAAGGAAGGCCGGAACAAGCTCGCGCAGTTCCGGCATCTTCGGGAATTGCATGCCGGAACTTCGCAGACTTGTTCCGGCCTACTCCGCTGGATGTCGGCCATGATCGCCGCCTTGCGGTTGGATTGACCAGTCGGCGTTGATTTCAAAACACTTCGTCCACGACCGTCGTGAATGGTGACGGGTGTCAGCAGGAGATAAGCACTGTCAGGACCCGTTTATCGCTAAAACCACCCACAAACGGTTCCTGACACCTTTTCCGACCGTGACACCTTTTCCGACCGCAGATTTGGATAACGTCATCGCCTCGACGGATGTACAAATTGCCTGCGTCGCGGTTTCCTTGTAAGATCAAAACCTCCACTTCCAGGAGTCTCGACCATGGACAAAGTCTTTGCCACGTATCGAAACAAGCAAGTGATTTTCGATTCACCAGTGGACTGGCTGGATGGGACAAGGATCGAGTTGCGAGCGCTGCCGCCAGCGGCTTCTCAGCCGTCCGGCGAAGAGCTTGAGCGGTTGCTAGACGAGTTGGCCGACATCGGCGAGTCGACGATCGACCCTCATACGCCGCCTCTGTCGGACTACGCTGTTAGCCGCGAAGGTATCTACAGAGAGCATCCCTAAGCCGTGATTTATCTTCTTGACACCAACGTGCTACTGCAACTGCTAAGGCGTAGCATCGGGCGGGAAATATGCCAAAGTAGCCATCACGCTGTGATGAGCCCCGCTCGGATGCCACTGCTGGCTCGTCCAGCAATGCACTGCTGTGCGCAGGTCTCCCGACCTCGCACACGTTTCCGACCGCAGGTCTCCCCGCAGCTCGAAGTTGCTTCACGATTCGACGGAGGAGACTTGCGATCGAAGAGTCGGCGAGGTCGGGAGACCCGTGCCGAGCGCGGTTGTAGGACGGGTCCCCAGACCCGTTCTGTATCGGCGTGGCTTCGAGATGTTAACCGGCACCCAAACGCCACCGCTGGACGAGCCAGCAGTGGCACACGGATACCCGTCTACTTATCGTTTGGCTCCGCGCTAGGAAGATTCTCTTGCGTCGCGTTCGATTTCTGATGAACCTCAAGGAGGGTCTTCGCTCGGTCCAACTCGATGCGTGCCTGTTCAACGGCGGCTTCTTGAGCCACTACTTGCGTTGGCGGAATTGTTTTTGGGCTCCGCTTGTTTATCTCTTGCGTCTCGGCCAGCACGGCACTGGCAAGTCCCAAAGCCGATTCTTGCCGCCTCACTTCGAGTTCGAGGAGCTTCGTTCGACCTTCGTACTCGGCCTCAGCTTGGGCAAGCATCACCTTGGCCAACTCCAATTCCGCCGTCAGAGTTTTGACTTCCATGGCGGCGTCAACGTCGCCTTTGTAACCCCGTCGAATCATGTTATCTCGCTTACTCTCCGCGATGCGCACGCGAGCTCTCGCTTCGGCCACCGACAAGGTCGTTGGGGCGAGCTGTTGCTGACTAAGGAAGGCAATCGCAGATTCGCGAGCACTCGCCAAGGGTGTGCTTGTCGAATCATCCGGTATCGGTACGATCCTCACAGGTTCGACTTCGCCATACACCGTTTCTTGGATTGGCCTATCCACAGTCTGCTTGTTGCCCTTTTCATCAACAGTAGTCTCTCGATGAATTCGCGTTACGGTTCGTGGCACATAAGTCTGCGCCGGGGGCGCTGGAGTCGATCCGTACGAAGGCAGCAGCATCGCAGGTCCATTTGGTGGGGGCGAAATACCGAGGGGCTCCCATTGCAACTGATCCGGCTCGCGCAAGATATCAGCGACTCGCTTCTCGACGATTTCGTCCTTTAACTTGTTGCGGTTCGCGACCGTTGATTCGACTTCGGCCAAACGCTGTTTAAGCTGTTCGATCTCTCGCTCACGGAGTTGCTGACGCAGATCAAACTGTTTGGCTGTTGCCTCGACGATTTGTTGTCGCAACTCAGCCCATTGCGATTCGCTGTTCGGATCGTGCCGTCGTTGAAGCAGTTTGTTAATGTCGTCCTGCAACTCTTGGTAGGCTATGATTCGCTTTCCAGCGTCGCCATCCGTTTCGTGGACCTGAATCGAGTACCTTCCCGCCTGGAGTGGCAGCACGACGCCACTTCGGTTCGGATCGTGGTACACGGGCGAACCGGGCAGCCCAATCGGCGCGCCCGGTGCAACTTGTGCAGGTGGCTGAGCAGGCGTAGTGTAAGGGGCAAATTGAGGCGGTTGAAGCTGTGGGGCACGATTCGACTGAGCGGGCTTTAATTCAGAACCCGCCGGATAGCTTGCCGGAAGCACCGGCGGAGGTGCGACAGGACTCACGACTTCTTGAGCGACAGCCTGCGTTGACCAAACGGACCAACCAATCACTGCAACATTCACAGCAGACAAGGCACCAAACAGAAAGCAAGAGTTGAACTTCATCCGTTGTTCTCCTAACTAAAAATCAGTGGTTTCGAGCACTTGGATTTGGTGATGCAGGGCACTTATTTCGATATCGAGGCCGTCGAGCCACGAATGTTCGCTTTGCACATTGACCGGTGGTGCGGGGCTCTCGTCGTGGGGCAACGCCACGGTCGACTCTTTGGTTGGCGTAACCGTGGGTTGCCATTTGCCTTCTTCGTACGACGGGCCTCCGAGCCCGTCGACCACCGCATTGCTCGACGGCTTCGGAGAGCCGTCGTACGGTTGTTGCGTAAGATACATCGCGAGCACTATTAAACAGCAACCCACCACAGCGCCGCCTACTGCGACCTGCGTCACTCGGCCCGTCTCGCGCGAGGCGAGTGAAGCGGGCAGTGCCACGGAAGTCGGATGCTGGACGTGAGCAAGGCATTGTGCCAGTAGCGATGCAACCTCTGCGGCATTTTCAAAGCGATCGGCGGGCGACTTGGCCAGCAGCTTGGCGACGACTCGATCGAGCCACATCGGAATTTCGGCGTGTACTTCTCGAATCGGGCGAATGTCATGATCGCAGATGCGCCGCAGCACGCCCATGGTCGTTTCGGCACGGAAGGGCGAACGGCCCGTACACATCGCGTACATGACGCTGCCCAGACTGAACAAATCGGTGCGATGATCGATCGACTCGCCCTTGGCCTGCTCGGGAGACATGTACTGCGGCGTGCCCGCAATCACGCCGCTACGAGTCAATGCCGCGTCGTCGATCGCACGAGCCAAGCCGAAATCGGTCAGCAGCACGCGATCGACTCCCTTCTCCAACAAAATGTTCGCCGGTTTGACATCTCGATGGACGAGTCCTTGGGCATGAGCCGCAGCGAGCCCTTCGGCGGCTTGCATCGCGATCCGCAGAATGTCTTTCGTGTCGAGTGGCCCCTCGCGATCGATTCGTTCTTGCAGCGACTCGCAGGCCACGAACGGCATGACCAAGTAAGGTAACTTGCCCGTGCCATCAACGCCGTGAATGGCAACGACGTGTTGATGAACCACCGCGGCCGCAGCTTGTGCCTCGCGTGCGAAACGCTTCCGCGCTGCGGCGCTCGACGCATAAACGGGCGACAGCACCTTGATCGCCAGATAGCGATTCAGCTCGCCGTCGTAGGCTTTGAACACGATGCCCATCCCGCCGCGTCCGATCACTTCCAAGATCTCGTAGCTGCCCAATCGACCGAGCATTGCGGGGTTGTCGGAGGGCGGGAGAAAGTCGAGTACCAACTCGTCGGGCGTCGTATCGAATTCGCCCGCGATCATTTGTAAGTCGATCGTGTTGCCGCTCGTTGGCGAGTTGTCAATCACGCAGCTGACTTCTTCGCAACTGAGGAACTGTCGCGTTTCTCGCCACCAACTTGGTTCGCCCGCCAGCGTTTCCATTTGCTGTCGGCAGGCGTCACAAGTTTCCACATGCCGCGCGACCTCATGCTCGGCGTCCTCGGAGAGATTGCCGTCGAGCAGCTGCTTCAAACGGCGGCGATTACAGTTTTTGGATTGTGACACCATGGATTCAACTCACTTACCGCACTCTTTGGTAATTCGCTCGATCTCTTTTCTCAGCCGAGCCATCACACGACTCCGAGACACGTAGACGGAGCCAACGGACATGTTCAACTTGGCCGCGACTTCTTTGACTGCGTCGCCGTCAACACACGTTTTCCAAAATGCCTGCCACGTGTGCTCTTGAAAGTCGGGACGGATTGTCTCGGCGGCCCAATGGAATGTCTGACGTTTGTATTCCTGGTCGAAGTATTGCGATTCGTCGCACTCTGGTGCCGACTGCTCGTCCAGCAGCCGATTGAAATCCGTGTCGCCAATCGACAAGGGTCGGTGCCGACGTTTGGCGAGAAAGTTGATCATCAAGTTCCGGGCAATCCGAAACAGCCAACCGCGGAACGAACCTCGCTGCGGATCGGGATTCCACC
This sequence comes from Planctomycetota bacterium, assembly GCA_963204995.1. Taxonomy (GTDB): domain Bacteria; phylum Planctomycetota; class Planctomycetia; order Pirellulales; family Pirellulaceae. The sequence goes on from CAUJKL010000518.1 coordinate 6,228, forward strand.
GATCGATCGCACCGGAGACCGCTAGCAATACTTCTTGGGTCAACTCGCGAGCATCCGCGTCCTGCAAGCCGTTTCGAGTTGCCAAGCGATAGATCAGCGGTTCGTAAATCGCCAGAAACTCGGTCCAAGCCTGATGGTCTTGCGGGTCGCGCAGACGCAACAGCAGGCTTTCTCGGGTTTCCGGTGCTTCACGCATCAAGGTTCTCCACATTACTACACAGCCGAGTAACGAGAATCTTACACGGAAACTGAAAGGGCGATGCGAACGGAGGATTTAGCCGCAAGAAACACAAGGAGTCACGAAAAACAGAACCTAGCGCATTCCGAGTCAATAGATAGCTTCGGCTCTCCTCACTTTTTGTGCATTTTCGTGCTTTTCGAGGCAATTCTTTGCTCGCTGCCGAAGGCGGCTCGGGCGAGCGACCCAACCGACGACAGCCGCTCGCCGTTTGACGTATGGAGCCTAACGTGGTGAAAAGGCTCCAGTGGTGAAAAGGCTCCAGGAACCGTTGATAGGCATGATTGCTGTTCAAACGGCAATGCATGGTCAAGCGGGCTCTTTGCTGAAGGGGGATGAAGGGACTTTCCGTACGAGAAACTACAACTCGACCGTCGCAGGCGGTCTCAGCGACTCGATGACGATGTCCTCGCTGGCCACTCCAGTTTGTCGCAGTTCGTCGGCGATTTCCCACTCCGTGTCGTTCTTGCGTAAATAAATCTTCTCGTCCGGCTTGA
>CAUJKL010000519.1 GCA_963204995.1 Planctomycetota bacterium
GGTCTGGTTCACCTCTATCTTGACGGCACCCGAACCAACCATTTCAAACAAGTCAGCGGTATTGGCTTGCAGCGCCTCACCGGACGCCACGTAGGTCATCAGCATCTTAAGCCACTGGCACTCCCTTGCCGTCGGTAACGGCAAGGTTGTCGGTCGGTGTCGCGTCGGACACGAACGTGCCGACCTTGCCGAGCAACGCCGATCCGTCGGGGACTGATGTGACGATACCGTCGGTCGTCAATCGCCTGCCGGTTTCGATATTCGAGGCAGAATGGTAAACTCCAGACTCCTGAACCCAACGCAAAAACCGGCGGCTACTGCTTCCAAGCAGGGGAGAACGGATGGAAGTATTTTCTGGAAAACAATCGACTGTCTACCATGGCGACTGTGTGGAGATTCTATCGGATCACATCAAAGATGGCTCAGTTAACCTGATTTTCGCCGACCCGCCTTACAACATCGGCAAGTCATTTGGGAAGTTCAAGGACAAGTGGCCGAACGACGATGCCTACGTTGAGTGGTGCGAATCGTGGCTTGCCCTTTGCTTGAAGAAGCTAACGAACACCGGCAGCCTCTATGTGATGACTAGCACCCAAGCAATGCCGTACTTCGATTTGTTTTTGCGAACCCGATGCAGCGTGCAGTCGCGAATCATTTGGCATTATGACAGCTCTGGCGTGCAAGCTCGAAGCAGCTACGGATCAATGTACGAGCCGATCTTATTTTGCACGAAGGACGCAAAGGACTATGTGTTCAACGTGGACGACATCGAAGTGGAGGCCAAGACGGGCTCGGTGCGAAAGCTAATCGACTACCGCAAAGAGGTTCCTGCTCCTTACAACACCAAAAAAGTCCCAGGGAATGCTTGGTATTTTCCGCGCGTCCGATATCGCATGGATGAATACGAAAAGCACCCGACCCAGAAGCCGGAAGCGTTGCTCGAACGGATCATCAAGGCGAGCAGCAATGTCGGCGACACGGTACTCGATCCGTTCTCTGGAACCTTCACAACGTGCGCCGTCGCCAAGCGACTAAAGCGAAAGTCGATCGGAATTGAGCGAGAGCGTGATTACATCAAGATCGGATTGCGTCGCCTTGACATCACCACGGAACTTGACGGCGAGCCGCTGACTCGAATCCGCAAGGCGTACCAGCGGAAGAATGCGAACGGGAAACGCATCAAGGCGGTGCAACAGGCGACGCTGTTCGATGAGTAGCAAAATGAAGCGTCATGGATTCACGTCAATAATCGAATCCATCTTGTCGGAGGAATTTGGGAAAGCGGCTGAAGAAATTCTGGCCACCAGTCCGTTGCTGGGGTATTTGAACCACAAGACTGCTTCAGCATCTCGTGGATCGAAATCGAGAGGATCGTTTGCAAACCACTACGCACTCTACGTTTTGCTCGAAGATTACTTGAAAAATGGCTATGGGCCAGGCGGCAAGAATGCGGGCAAGTACGAAGACTACTCAGGAGCTCGATTCAGCGACTTATTCGCGCGACAAAGGCAGCTTCCGTTCGGCCAGAAGCTGCAAAACCATGCGCTGAATGCGCGTTTGAACGATGAGTTTCGGAAGTACTACCCCTCCGTGGAAGTGCAGCCGATCGTGCGTGACGTCGAGAGCCAGCGGTATTGGATTCAAGAAGATCTGCTGACCGTTGAAGTTCATGCGAGCCGCGGCAAGGTGAAGACTGTTAACGTATCCGCGGCCATCATCCGAATCATCGACGCCTATGTAGGGGCGAAACGTGAGGCATTTGAATCGTTCATTGAGTCGTGCAGTAAAATGTCGTCCGTTGACGCTTCGGATACATCGAGCGTCATCGAGTTCATTCGGTCTCAGCTTCAGCCTGAGATTGATGCGAGAGTTTTCGAAATTGTCAGCTTCGCGATCCTGAAGGCAAATTACGGCGAGAAGCAGATCGTCTGGGGTTGGTCGCAAAACGAGCTTCGGGAAGAATCGCTGTCGTTGTTTAAGACCGGTCGGACGAACGCAAACGATGGTGGCATCGACTTCGTGATGAAACCATTGGGTCGATTCTTCCAAGTCACTGAAACGATTGACGTCAAGAAGTACTTCCTCGACATCGATAAAATCCACCGGTTCCCACTCACATTCGTCGTGAAATCGTTGGAAGAGCCAAAGGCGATCCTCGCCGGCATCAAGAAGCAAGCGAAAGCACGATACAAAATCAACACAGTCGTTCGCAGCTACATGGACGCGATCGAAGAGATTATCAACATCCCAGTGCTCATTCAGTGCTTGGAGGAAGTTGTCGAAGCAGGCAAGATCAAGTCAGTGATGGAAGAAGTCATTTTGCAGAGCAAAGTCGAGTTCAACTACAACGGGTAGGTTGAACTGAGGCAAGACAGATGCACGTCCTGTTTGATGTGATTTTGACATGAAGTCCGAGACCTCAAACCTATCGGTGCAAGTGTCATTTCTCGCTAGGGCAAAAAAACGGTGGAGCCGGTTGTTGTTCAACCTTCCAAATCCTGGTGCGATTTGGCGGCATCCGCCAACGAATAGGTCTGGTTCACCTCTATCTTGACGGCACCCGAACCAACCATTTCAAACAAGTCAGCGGTATTGGCTTGCAGCGCCTCATCGGATGCCACTTCATGATTCAAACTCATCATCGACTTCCGTAAATGGAATTGCCAATGGCCCTGATCGTCGTAATGGATTTGTTCGTTGCACGCAAGTCACCCGAGATACAGTGAATAGCCGACTCGCCTGAAGTAGCACTCAGCCATGCGCTGCCATGACCCTGATTCCGCTTCCGTACGCGCTCTGGTAAGCGGCTGAGATTCACTGCCCGTATCTGCAGGCTGGCTGACCATGTGTTGCAGCATAGGCAGGGCGGTGGCAGCAGTTAGGTAAACATGCGATACTAACGCGTGAAAAGACGCGAGTGCTTGTCTGCTTGTCCTCCGGTCTGGGATGTTCGACGTCTTTGAAGTTCTGTTGTCGTTTAGCAGTATTACATGGACAGCGCCACTTCTTATTAGCCGTCTGGGCGCTAGCCCCAGTCTTTGCGCGGAAGGAGACGAGAATCGGGGCTAGCGCCCAAACGGCTGATCGAAACAGCAGATCGTGACCTTTCTGTGAAAAGTAGCGCCATCCAATTACGTGGCTGAGGAAACGCAAATTATGGCAATTGACCCTATTTGCAATATGACGGTCGACAAAGCGACCGCTCGCAGTGCCGAGCGCGACGGGCAGACCTTCTACTTTTGTAGCGAGCATTGCCGCCAGAAATTCGTTGAGAGCGGGGAGCCGAGCGCGGAGAGTCCAGCGCACCAATCTCTCCACTCTCAACCCTCGACTCTCAACCCTCAACCCTCCACTCTCCACCCTCAACCCTCCACTCTCAACCCTCGACTCTACACCTGCCCGATGCATCCGGAGATCGAGCAGGCGGGGCCGGGAAGCTGCCCGAAATGTGGCATGAACTTGGAGCCGAAGTACCTCGACGCC
>CAUJKL010000520.1 GCA_963204995.1 Planctomycetota bacterium
CCTTGATGCGGATGTCTTTGAACTCGACCCACATCGGGCTACCAGCGTGTAATTGCAGGGCCAGGATTCCCTCGCTCAACGCGAGATCGGGCGCATTGTCGGTAAAGTCGAGGACCAAGCGACCGTTCATGTAATGCTGAATGTGATTCCCCTTGGCGATGATTACGACCTCGTTCCAATCATCCAGCTTGAATAGCTTCTCGTAGCCTGCCGCGTCGATCAGCGAGCCGGTAACTTTCTTTCCGTCTGCGTCCCAAGTCGCCTTCTCGCCAACTAGGCAAATACGTCCACGCTTTCCGCCTTCGTCATAGATGAAACCGGAGACGTTGGGCAACTTGACTTCGTTGCGAATCTCGTGCTGATAGCCGCGAACAACCCACTTATTGCGAACGTTGCCCTCGGTGATGTGCTTGGATCGATACTGAATACCGGAGTTGTTCGTCGCATTGCAGCGGAACGACAGTCGTAGCTCAAAGTCCTTGGTCGTACCGTCCTGCCAGATGATGAATGTGTTCCCGTTGGCCGCGTTCTCCTTGGTGGTCTCGCCGTGGATGACTCCATCTTTGACCGACCAGAGCCGCGTGTCGCCATCCCAGCCGGTGAGATCCTTGCCGTTGAAGAGCGACTTCATGTCGGACGGTTCAGGCGGCGCGGTTTGTGCGCCGTCTGCGGCATAAACATTTAAAGCGAATAACGCCACAGCGGCGAAAGTGAAAGAACGGATCATTTGACTTCTCCAAGGTTGTAAAAATTGATTGAGAGTTTTGAACGTCAAGGCTGCTGAGTATTCGGCGTTTCCACAGTAATTGCCATCACGACCGGCGCGGTAGCATCTGGCCCTTTCACCAGTTGTAGCTCTTCGATCACGGCATCGCGTTTTGGTTGAATTGTCAGGTAGCGGATTTGCTTGCCGCGCAGATCGTAAGCGAACTCCGACTCCGGCACATCGACGCGGCGAATGTAGTCGGCGAATTGGATGCCATTTTTCATCTCGTGATCTTCCGTTTGGCCATCTGCATAACGCAACCGCACGATCAACGAAACCGATCCGTACTGGCCATACGGGCTGGCCCAGCCGCCGACTCCGCTCAGCAAGTGAATCGTCTTGGCGGCTGTGTTGACCGGCAGCGAGACTTGCTTTGGCATATTCGGCGGGAACTTGCCGTTGGGCCCATACAGTAGCACTGCGTTGGGCACTTTCGTTCCTTGTGGATCGACCAGTTGGAAGGGCACACCCGCGAAGATCTTGGGCGTCCAATCCGGGAAGATCAACGCTTCGGCCATCGTGCCTTCGTTGACGAACATCCCCTGCGTGCTGACAATCGTCGCAACTTTCCGTAAGTCGAGTGCCACAAAGCGCCCCTTGACTGTCAGGAACTCCAGCAGGTTGACGATGTCCTCGTCGGGCACTTGCTTCTCGAAGCCTTCGGGCATCAGTGACTTACGCGATGCAACGAGTTCATCGATCTCCGAGCGTTGAATCGCATGGCGTTTGGCTTCGGCGTCGATCAGCTCCAGCGACGTCCGCGTTTCGCTGGCCAACATTCCGGTATAGACGAGACCAGCGTCCGTCAGAATCGTGTAGATGCGAAAGTTGCCTTCGACACTGCGGCTCGGGTCGAGGATATGCGTTAACAATTCGGTCTTCGGATGCACGGCCATGCCGGTCAAATCGGGACCGATATTCTCGCCCTCGCCGCTGTGCTTGTGGCACTTGGCACATTGTTTCTTGAACACCGCTTTGCCGAGCTCGACGTTGCCTGTCAGCTTGACCAGCGGTAGTTTCTCACGAAGCACTTTCTCGCGATCCGGGTTCGGCAATCCACCGCTGGCCGCCATGAGCTTGGTCGCCCGCGCTTGCAGCTGTTTGTCCGGATGACTGCTCAACGCCTGCTTCTGGTCGAGCTTCAAGTCGGCCAACGAGATCTGCCCCGCTTCGATTCCATCCAGCAGTGCTGCAGTCGTTTGCGGACGCGACAACATCACTCGCAGAGCCTCATCTCGCAACGCCGGTGTCGTCTCGGCTGCTAGTTCCACGAGAGCCGGTCCAACTCCTGACGCGGTGCTCGCGGTCAGCGACTCGATCAGCTTGGCTGACAGTTCCGGTGCGGTTTGTGGTGTGACAAGTGCCAGCAGACTTGTGACGATCTCGTTGTCATCCGCGCGGAACCGAATCAGCTGACTCGCAGCAGCGGCGCGATCGTTGACTGACAGAGAGTTGTCCTTCGCCGTGTCGAGCAACGCCTTTACGATCGCACCGGCATGTTTTTCTAGTTCCTTGCTGCCCCACAATGAGGCCAGTTGAAGCAATTGTCCCTTCGAGCTGGAAGGTGCTCGTTCGAGCAGGGCGACCAGCGACTTCTCAGCGCCAGTGGACACTTTCACGCGATGCGACTGAGGCCAGCCCTTGACGAATCCGTCGAGCACCGCGCCGATCAGTCGCGGATCTGCTTTGGCGAGTGCGGCGACGATCGGCTCGACGCTGCTGGCTTCCGCTTTACCACGCGCGATATGCTCGGCCACGATCGTCGCGATTGGCAGTGCCTTGCCGCCCAGCGGATCTTTTGGCTGAGCCGTAGCATTGGCGAGCGACAATAAAAACGGAGTTGCATGTGCTGCTGCGGCGGTTGTGAGAGAGTCGGCAATCCAGCGATCATCCGTGGCCGCCGGTTCGCGCACCAGTCGCGCAATCGTTTGCCCGGCACCTTTAGCTTCCGGCATGTCGGCAAGCGCGAGCCCCGCTGCCAGGCGAACTTGAGCATCACTGTCTTGCAGCAGTCCCAGCGTATCGATTACTGCAGTCGATATATTGGCTGACGGCAACACTTCGACCGCATTACGTCGCACGCCGGCCGATGGATGCGAGAGCGCGTCGACTGCCGCCTGGAACCCCTCGCCTTCTGTATCTTCCAGAGCTCCGAGGCCGTCCAGTGTCCACAGAGCATGCATGGCACCGACGTTCAGCCCGACACTGTCATCCGACTTGTCATTCACCAACGCGATCAATTCCGACACCACTTCGAGCTGGCCCCGCTCAACAAGCAGCCGTTGAGCCTGCTTGCGCCACAGCATCGTCGGGTGTTTTAATGTGGCAACGAGTTCGCTTGGAGACGCAGCTTGAAGTGATGGAGCGATGCTCGCCTCTTTCTGACCCCGAACACCCGTGTAGGCGACTCGATAAATGCGCCCGTGTTTCTTATCGCGCAGGTCCGATTCGTAAGCGTTGCCTTTGCCAGTCTCGAAGCCATGCGGCGTGGGATTGTGTTGGACGATGTAGTTGTACCAATCAAGTACCCACACATTGCCATCCGGCCCCACTTCGGCCATGATCGGCGCGGACCATTCGTCGTCGCTGGCCACAAGGTTGCAGGGACTCGTCGAATAGAAGTCGGCTCCGTCGCGCCGTAGTTCGAAAGTGCCAACCAGATGCCCAGTCGGACCGCAGACGAACGCAGTGCGGTTCCACCACGTCGATGGATACGTGCGAGCCGTGTACAGCGCATGTCCCGCTCCGGCCGTATAGCCGCCGAATTGATCGACCTGGCGAATTCGATCCGTTATCGGCTTAAACAAGAACGTATCGGCGATCGTGCCGAGTTGTTCGGGCGACCAGCCGCGGACTTGTTCGTAGTAGCGATTGGCGATCGGCATGTAGACGCTCGGGTTGTGATTGGCCGTCGAGCCAAACACCAAGCCTTCCTCGCTGAAGCCAAGTCCCCAAGTGTTATTATTTGTCGAACGAACGAACTCCAGATCCGTCACTTTCGGCGGATCGGTGTTGCTCAAGCGGAACCGGAAAAAGCCCATGCGAAACGACTGCTGTTGGACGCCATCGATCACCGGCGTGGAGTTGTTGTAGCCCTGCATGGCCCAGATCCAGTTGTCCATTCCGTATTGAAAATTACTGACTCCGCCGTGCGTGTCGCCCAGTGTCCAATTCGAAATCAAGACCTGGCGAACATCGGCCTTGTCATCGCCGTCGGTATCCTTGAGATACAGCGTCTCGACGCCATTCTGGACGATCGCTCCGCCGCGATAGATGACAATCGCCGTGGGAATGCTGAGCTGTTCGGCAAAGACGGTAAACTTGTCGGCTCGCCCGTCGCCGTCAGTGTCTTCACAAATCCGAATCCTGTCGCGGCCTTGGCCTTCGCCTTGCAGCTCGTTGGGATAATCGTACGTCTCACAAACCCACAATCTCCCGCGTTCATCCCAGTTCATGGCAATCGGCTTGCCGCCAAGTTCTGGATCACTGGCGAACAACTGCATCTCGAAATCGACGGGCGTGACGTAATGCTTGATCGACTCTTCGGCCGGCAGCGGCTGTTGCATCTCGGTTCGTGGACTTCCCTGCACGCCCCACTTCTCCCCCGGTGTATAGTTCGGAATCTTCGGGCCAACGTCGACGTACTCAAACGCTTTCACATCGGTTCGCGGCGCGGTCATCTCCGGAATGTCGAAGTGGTTCGCATCGGCAAAGTCCGGCACGTTCAGAACATCGGCTCCACACGCCCAGCGGATGCCGCGTTCGATCAAATTCTGAAAACCCGGCTGACCCCAGGTCCGCTCGTCATGTCCCCAGGCCGTGTAAAAGACACGGCCTTCGCCATGCGTGCGAACCCACGTCCAAGGCTCTCGTGTTTGTCCGTCGTCTTGCGGACCTTCGACACGGTATTCGAGAACCGTGCGATTCTCTTCGTTGTGCAGGTGATGGATGTAGCTCTCGTCCCAACTTGTGAATCCGTGAAAGCCTTTCATGATCGGATGCGCGGTCGCGGCGAGCCGCGTCGCAAAGACGCCGGTTCCGTGTCGTTTGAACTGCCCGCCCATCAACGCCACGACTTCGGGCGAGTTGCGGAAGCAATAGGTCGCACAATGAAGTGGAATGAAACCTTTGCCCGCCGCGACGTACCTCAATAACGCCGCAGCCTGCGCCGGTTCGATCTCGTCGATGTTGGCGTAAACGATCACGCCGTCGTACCGGTTCAGCGTATCGGGCTGCAAGGAATTCATGTCGTCGGTATAAGTCAGCTCGATACCGCGTTGATTCAAGACTGGTTCAATTTGCCGAAATCGATCGGCCGGTCGGTGATGACCATTGTCGCCCAGGAACAGCAACTTCAATTCGGCGGCATCGGCCGGACGAGCTGAAACTGTTATCGCGAGGCAGCTAAGGAGGGCCGCCAGGTATCGAGTTCTAACAAGTTGCATACTGCTTGCTCCGTAATTGGTTCCGAGCCAACTATTCTACTCGCAATGCAGTCGCGTGCTACCGATGCGGTAAACGGGGGCGGGAGTGGCGTGTTCACTCTGCGCCCGTCAATATCAATTCCTGTGAGCCCATTTTTGTTCCGGGGTTGGCAGTCGGGAAGGCTTGTTTTCGCCGGGACTGGATCGTCGCGCAAAACGTTCTTTTCTTTAAGGATCGTCGCGGCAGCCCTTACGGTTGGGAAGGCTATCAATTTGGCTCGGCTCACCCCGCTGGCATCAGCGGTCTGTTGAGCGATGGCTCGGTCCGCATGATCAGCTATCAAATTGATGCGACCATCTTCAATCGACTGGGTGACCGACAGGACGGAAATGTGGTGACCCTCGATTGAACCGCTCCGAGGCTGTGATTTTATTGGGTGGGATAGGCTTCCAGCCTGTCAGAAATACGGGGAAAATGACAGGCTGGAAGCCTATCCCACGATTTTTTCACAACCTCTCCGTCGTGATCGAATGAGTGGGTGGGTGGCTGTGGCGGAGTCTTCGACGCCACGGCAGCTTCCAACTCCAAGTTGAGTATGGCCGGGGCTTCGCGGACTCAGCCCCAGCCACCACCGGCCCAGGAGTCAATGCACCCGAACCTTTACGAGGTTTGCGAACCTGAAATGTTACGAGTAAACGGCAGGTAGTGAGCGACTTTTCATTTTGAGGCGTTTGAACTCCGGCGAGTACATGACGTTTCGGTTCGTTCGAAGTTATAGTCATCCTTCGCCTCGTTGAAGGTGTCGTGAACAATTCATCGATCAACCCGGTTGAGTCGCCGAAAGAGTCGGCCTTGATCCCGCTCCGCGCAAGGTGCCCAGCCAGAGGTTGCAGAGCGGCGTCTTTGCATCGCTCATCGCAATACTTCAATTCCATTTCTGACTAATTCGCCTTCGCCTTCTTCGGCTTCTGACGCCCGCCAGCGCCCGGGAAAGCAGGCGCCACGAGTTCCTTGTCCCAAGCGTCCAGAGTCGTGCCCAGGCGACTCGCATCTTGGGGATGAGTGGCTTGAAGATTAGCCTTCTCACCGATATCAGAGCGAAGGTCATAGAGTTCGTCGGCGTTGCCACCCAGCCGTATCAGCTTGGAATCGCCCGCGCGAACGGCCCAGATCTTCCGCGTCGTGCGCCAGAAAAGCTGATCGTGTGGGGTTCTCTTCTCCGCGCCGCTCAGGTAGGGAATCAGATTCACGCTGTCGTACTTGCGATCCGTCGGCATCGTCGCACCGGCGACTCCCAAGGACGTGGCGAAGACATCCAACGAGCTGACGGGCAGGTCGTAGGTTCCGCCGCCAGGCAGTTTCGCGGGCCACTTCACGACGAACGGCACTCGCACACCGCCCTCATACACGTCGCCCTTGGCACCGCGCAGCGGATCGTTGCTCGAACCATTCACGGTAATCGGTCCACCATTGTCGCTGAAGAAGAACACCAGCGTGTTCTCTTCCTGCCCGGACGCGCGGAGCGCTTCGAGCGCTTCGCCGATCGCATCATCCATCAAGCTGACTTGGGCGGCGTATTTGCGTCGATTCAGATTCTCGATGGAGGAAAAACGAGCGAGGCGCTCTGCGGTGGGTTCATGGGGCGTGTGCGGCGCGTTAAAGGCGAGGTAGAGGAACCAGGGCTCGCCCTTGTGCCGCTGCACAAAGGCTGCGGCTTCGTGACCCAAGGCCGTCGTGAGATGTTCGGTGACCTCTACGACTTTCCCGTTGCGTTCGATCGGAACGGTGTATTCGTTCTTGATGTTCTCCTGCCAGTCAATATATTTGTGGCCGCCCCCGATGAATCCGAACGTCTCCGCAAACCCCCGATTCTCCGGCCGAAACTCCGGTGCTGCGCCCAGGTGCCACTTGCCGATCCATCCCGTCTTGTAGCCAGCCTGGCCGAGAAACTCCGGCAGCAACTTCTCGCTCAAGGGCAGACCTTCCTGGTGATCGGCGGGATCGTAGAAGGGATTGTTCTCGTGGCCAAAACGCTGCTGGTAGCGACCGGTCATCAGCCCGGCCCGCGTCGGACTGCAGAAAGGATGCGACACGTACCCGCTTGTGCAATGCATGCCCTCGCGAGCGAGTCGATCCAGATGCGGCGTGGGAATGTCTTGGCAGCCTTGGAAGCCCACATCGGCGTAACCGTGATCATCAGAAACGATGAGCAGAATGTTGGGCCGATTCGCGTCAGAAGCCGGAGCCGACAGAAGCAAGCAGCAGAGTAACGTGGCAGTCATTGTAGTAAGCCTCATAAATGTTGGAGCGACGCAACGAAGTGGAATTAAAACACATTCTTCCAGCCTGCGTCGAGCTGTTTACGGAGTTCCCGGACAATTTCCGGATGATCCTTGGCGACGTTATTGGTTTCCCCCGGATCGGTTTGGTGATCGAATAATTCGACAAACAATGGTTCGGCTTCCGCGTCGCGGTGATCGCGCCAGACGACCAGACGATAACGGTCGGTACGCATTGTATATCCCATCAAATGCTGCTCGAACAGTTCGCGGTTCCACTTGTCGCCCTGCTGAGCGATGATCCGCGCCTCGACTTCTTCAATCAGTGGACCGAACCAGGTCTCACGCATTCCCAGCGACAGCGGGTTCGCCGCCCATTCGCGCAGCGCCGGGTTGGGGTACTGGCTAAACGCAGCTTTCTTCCAGGATCGATGCGGTGCATCGAGCAGCGGAACGAAGCTGTGTCCTTCCAGGTGCTCAGGGAGCGGCAGTCCCGCCAATTCGCACAGCGTCGGATATATGTCCACCAACTCAACCAGTGCCTCCGACTTCTCGCCGGGTGTCTTCATGTCGGGAGTCCAGATCATCAGCGGCACGCGCGTCGCGATTTCATAGTTCGTGGCCTTGCCCCAGACGCCCATGTCGCCAAGGTGCCAGCCATGATCGCCCCAGACGATAATGATCGTATTGTCGCGAACGCCGGCTTCTTCCAGAGCGGCAACCAGCAAACCGATTTGTGCGTCGACATAACTCATGCTGGCCAGATAGGCGTGCTTGAGCGTTCTCGATAACTCGGGACCGAGCGGGCCGATCTTCGGAATGCCGGCGCGTGTGCGAAGTTCAAACGACGCATGCAGTCCCATCGCGGCCCCGTTCTCAGGAGCGTCCGTTTCTGTCGCCATCGGGATCTTCGCTGGATCGTAGAAATCCCAGTACTTCTTCGGAGCGCACCAGTTCAGATGGGGCAATTTATAACCCATGCCGAGAAAGAATGGCTTATCGCCCTTCGCGACCATCTCCTTCATCGTGGCGATCGCGAGTTGCGTGTTGTAGCCGTCGATGTAATCGGTATCAGGCACATCGGCGGACTCGTAAGCGGGCCCGCTGCCCAGTCCGAGGCGTGCTGCTTCGCCATACTTTGCCAACATCTCCTGCATGTTGTCGTTCTTGATCTTGTTGTTTTCGGGGAGTGCGTAAGCACCGACGGGTTTCTTGAGTCCCTTGATCCACTTTACCGGGCTTCGGCTCCACGAGTTCTCTTCATCCGTGTCGCCCTCGTGAAAGACCTTTCCAACGTAGACCGTCTCGTACCCATGCGAGATGAAGTGCTGTGGCAGCGTGATGATGTTCGGCTGGAGTTCGCGCAGCGAAACATAATTGTGAAACAAACCCGTCGTTTCCGGGCGAGCTCCCGTCATGAGACTCGCTCGCGACGGACGGCAGATGGCCTGTTGGCAGTAGGCCCGGTTGAAGAGCAACCCGCCCTTAGCCAGCGCATCAAGGTTCGGCGAAACTGCGATCGGCGATCCATAGCAGCCGAGTTCCGGTCTCAAGTCATCGACGGCAATGAACAGGATATTGGGCTTGTCGGTGGCCTCACCGCTGCATACATACACGAGGAAACAGACGGCGAATGTTACTTGCTTTGTCAAATTCATGCTTCACTTCTCCCAAACAATAGGCGTGATTCGAGTTGGCGATGAGCATTGTGTCCGTGGTGCCGCGAGCAAAAGCACGAGTTGACTCGCTTCTACACGCAAAATCACATTTAGTTTGAGCCGCATTACAGTGACGTTACTCATTTTGCGGCTTTCTTCTTGAACCATGCCTGTCGCTCCAGGCCTGAAGCGACGCTGTCGCCGTTGGCGTCAATCTCGTCAAAGTTGGCTTCTACCTGGGCTTGATTCCACGCCCACCCGTTCTTTGCCCAGTTGGCTTTCTCTTTCGCAATGTATTCGTCTTTGGTCCAGTCGGTCGCAGCTTTCTTGCCGGACGTTGGGGCTGCCATGTCTTCTGGCCTTTGCCAAACGCGGACATAGTCGACCGACATGTGGGTTGGAAAACCATCGCCCGTTGTTTTCTCGGGCACCGTCACGCGGTCACCATTTTGATAGGCGACGAACGGATATCGCAGTCCAAGCGACAGCGTGACGTGCATGGGAATGTGCCAATACAGGTTCGGCTTGCGAGCTACCTCTTTCCCGTCGA
>CAUJKL010000521.1 GCA_963204995.1 Planctomycetota bacterium
CGACTGGCCGAGCGTGTCTTCATGCTCACGCCGAGTGAGCGACGCGAGGAGTGGGGAGCACTCCAAGCTTGTTCTACGGAGTCGCCCGCTGCGGCGGCGGTCTTGGAACGCCTGCGACCAGTACTGGACTTGGACGTCGAGCGATTGCAACTCGATAGCGATTCAAGAGAACTGGCCAATCATCTGTGCGAGCTGTTCTCGTTGCCTCCGGCCAAGCGCGCGGAGCGCAGAGCGGCGATTATCGAACTTTGTGAGACTGACATGCAGCGTTGGGAACACGTGGCAAAAAGTATCGCATCGCGACATGCGAACATTGCCGCGCTAGACTCGCCGCTCATCGAGCAACTCTCGACTTGGTCGCGCACCGAGAAAGTCATGCGGAAGCCGCCGCGAATAACGGGTACGCCACAGATCAAAGTTTCCAAAAGGCCGTGGAACGAAGACCTGTCGCAACACGGCTGGTTGATCGCGGTCGTACTTATCGTACTGGCAAATGTCGGACGCCTGGCGACGACCACTTCCAGTAGTACTCCATCGCCGCCCACGCCAGCGCCAACGTACCGATTGCCATCGCAATCAACCGAAGCGATTCGCGTCCAGGAAATGCTGAATCGCCTGCAACAAATGCAATCGCAAATCAAGAGTTCGTCGAACGACGGCGACCCGAACAGGATTAGACTGCTTCCACCTGACGTCAACGAGCAGTCAGAATCCGCAGACGTTTATCAGCGAATCGGCGAGCTCTATATTCAAGACCGAGCATCAGCGACACCGTCGGTTGCACCCAATGTCTCCACGGGAGCGGACAGGCCGTGAGCGAATTGCCCGACGATCTACGAGCATGGCCGAACGATCCCTATGCGTTACTGGGCGTCGACTACTCCGTCGATGAACGGACGGCGAAAAAAGCCTATCTCAAGCTCGTCCGTCGCTTCAAGCCCGACTTTCATCCGGATCACTTCCAGCGCATTCGCCAAGCTTACGACAGTGTGCTTGCTCAGTTGGCTTATCGTGCGGCGATGGGAAGTGATGAAGGATATCGAGTTTACGAGCCGGACGACAGTGAAAGGAACGAACCGCACGGGCAGGCCACGTCCCGCTCGCTGCCCGACGAGGCTTGGCAAGATGCGGTGGAAGGTCGCGAACGTGATGCCTTCAGTAAATTGGTGCGATTAGTTCAACGTGGGGAAGCGGTGCCGGAAGCCTGTTTGCGGTTGTACTGGCTGTCGAAAGCGATTCCCGATCTTGATGCATCCACGAGTCCCTGCCATTGGCTGGTGGAAGGGCTATGCGCGACACGGCTGTCGGGGCCGATGCGCGACCTGTACCAACGCGAGATCGCCGCATTCCCGGAAGAGGCAACATCGTTGCGGTGTACAAAGTTGCTGGATGTCGAAGCCGAACAAGGCCGTGTCTACGATTTACTCCAAATGCGTTGGCAGGCATGCGATCGTCTCGTGGACTACAAGCGGATTACCGATGATCTAAAACTGCTCAAAGATCGCTTTGCGTTGCCGCACGAAGTATTCTGGAATCGGCTGCTGTTGCTGGCCGCCAATCATCTGGCTTGGGGCAACGAACATGCCTTGCGGCACTTCGAACATATCAAGCAAACACTGGCTCATTCGCGATATCTCCACGGTGAACTCGACTACGAACTGGATCGTTTGGACCTGCTGATCGAGATCACGAAGCGCGTCGACACTTTACGCTTCGTGGTTGAAGTTCCGCTCGTGTTCATTGAACTCATCGAACATTCGTGGACCCAGCCCTTCGAAGATTACGAACCTACTTTCGAACGAGTCGTCGCCGCCATCGCAGACGATCCGGAACGGGGCATGCGGCACATCGATCACCTGAAACGAATCAACCAGGCGGCGGCCGCGTATCTCGTGGAACTGATCCGATCGCATCAACGCGTGGACTACTATGCCGATCGCAGTATGAACGAACGTGCGAAGATAGCCGCCAAGCGTTTCATCTACGGTCTCAAGAAGACGACCTACGACGCAGCACGTCTCTCGCTCTTGCAAGTGTCGGTCGCGGAAGCGACGAGTCCTGAACTGCTGGCACATTTTGCGGACGAACTTCTCGGGAACCGCAGCCGCGAAGCGTGGTGGACCGCAGCCGCGAATTCGGATCTCGGAATGCAAGGCGCTTACCACGCTCATCGGATTGTCTGGGGTTGATCATCTCGCGAATCGAAACGTTGTCAACAAGGAGTGACTGTGACCTACGACGGCATCATCCTGGGAACGGGCCACAACAGTCTCGTGTTGCAGGCGTATGCCGGACTGGCCGGGTTGAAGACGCTATCGATCGATCGTAGCGAAGAAGTTGGTGGCGGTTTGTCGACGATTGAACATCCCACCGGTTCGGGCTTTCGTCATAACATCCATTCGTTCTTTCATCGCGGACTGACGCAGTTGCCGTGGTATCGCGATTTGGAGTTGGCTCGGCACGGTGCGACATATGTGCAGCCGGATCTGAACGTCGCCATGCTGTGCCGCGACGGACGGTCGTTGCAATGGTGGAGCGAGTTTGAAAAGACGGTGGCGTCGGTGGCCAGCTTTAACGTGCGAGATGCGGCAACTTTGCAGCGTTGGCGAGATGCTTTTCGGCCCATCGTGCAGAACATCCTCATCCCCGAGTCGCAATCGCCCCCGCTGCCTTCGGCCGAACGACGACAGCGGCTCGAACAATCCGCAGACGGGCGATTGCTACTCGAAACCAGTCAACTCTCGCCGCTCGAGTTTGTGCGGCGCGAGTTCGAGGATCCGGCGGTTCAAGCCGGCATGCTGTTCTTCAACGGCTTACGCGAAGTCGATTTGCGCCAGCCGGGATTCGGCCATCACATTCCGGCGTTATTGGCCAGCGACGCGATGGCTCAAATGTGCGTCGGCGGTTCCAAGCAATTGGCCGTCGCGTTACGCGAAGCGATACAGGAGTCCGGCGGCCAGATGCGACTCGGCACAGCACTGCGACGCATCGTCATCGAGAATGGGCGAGCCGTCGCGATCGAGACGACCGACGGAGAACGCATCGACGCGAAAAGCTTCATTGCCTCGGGCCTCAATCCGCAGCAAACGTTTCTCGATCTGATCGACCCCGCACACCTTCCCGCCGAGTGGATCGAGAAGGCCCGTAACTTTCAGTACAACTTGCTCGCTCCGCTGTTCGGTTTGAATCTTAACTTGCGCGAGGCACCACGATACGACATCCCTGCCGCGAACGAAGCCTTGATGGTCATCCTCGGCTTGGATCACGTCGACCAGTTTTCGAACATCGTCGCTCATCATGAAGCCGGCACGATCCCGCCGACCGTGATGTGGGGTGCTTGCCCGACTCAGTTTGATCCGACGCAAGCTCCACCCAACCGGGACACCGCGTTCATGTGGGAAAAGTTGCCATACGCGCTGCACGGCAAGCCTTCGAACTGGGACACGTTCAAAGAACAACACGGTGCCGCGATGCTCGAACTCTGGTCGCAATTCGCGCCAAACGTGACAGATGCCACCATCGAATCGTTCACTCGCAGTCCACTCGACACCGAACGCATGCTTCCCAATATGCGAGGTGGCGACTTGCTCGTGGGTGCCTTTGCGAACGATCAAGTCGGCTATCACCGACCGTTCCCAGGTGCCGGCCACTATCGAGGACATCTCGCCGGGCTTTACCTCTGCGGATCATGTTGCCACCCGGGAGGTAACATCACGGGCCTTCCAGGTTACAATTGTGTTCAAGTCCTGTTCGCAGATCTCGGTGTTGCGGCACCGTGGATGTCGAAGTCGAAGGGAACCACTAATGGACACTAACGAACACTAATGAAGCAGGATCAACATCGTTTATCATGTCAGGTTGTTGAGGCCATTAGAACGCATTTCAAAACCCATCAGCCGCAGGGCACTAGCCCGCAGTTTCCCGAGAGAACCGGACGTTATCGCGTACCGGCTAATGGTTTTGAAACCGCTTCTAGTCTTGTTTCAAGAGACAATTAGTGTCAGTTAGTGTCCATTAGTGGTTCCCCCAACAAATAACGCACAAGGAGAAACGATGAACGACTCACTACCACAAACGATCTCGCGTCCCATCCAGTTCAAGAACGGCTGTGCCATCGGCATCAGCAACCGCTGGCGGCAAGGCCAATACTGTTCGATCCTGACAGAAGCTGGCATCGTCGGCTGTGGGATCTACGACGTTAAAACCGCTGGCGAATTTGGCCAGGCGATCGCAATCGCCAAAGGCACTCCCGAAAATCCGCTCGTCGATCCCGAAGATCTATTCGAAGCCAAAATCGTCGATGCGACTCCCCGGGCGAAGGAACTCGGCATCCAAATCGGCATGAGCGGCCACGACGCCGTCGAGCTGCTACTCGCTACAACAAAGAACGATTGATGGACAAGCAGCGCCGTCTTCATCTTCCTGTCGTCAATTTTCCTGTCGCAGTTCCCAGTATCGGTCTTAACGGAGTCACTTCGTTTGTCAGCACACCCTAAGTCAGCCCAAGCTTTACCAACAACTGACCCAACGCCGATCTTCGAACACTTTCGTGGTAGCTACGGAACCGAACTGCTGACGGTCGCGGTCGCACATTTTAATGTGTTCGGATTACTGGCGGATCGGCCGAGATCCTTTGGTGATCTTCGTATTGCGTTAGGGCTCGCCGAGCGACCCGCCGTCGTGTTGGTCACGGCGTTGCGTGCAATGGGCCTCGTCGAGAAGCAACACGACGGGCGATTGAGCCTAACCTCGCTGGCAGCCGAGCACCTGGCACCTGGAGCCGCGTTTGAGGTCAGCGACTACGTTGGCTTAGCCGCGACAAGTCCCGGCGTGTTAGAGATGGCCGAGCGATTGCGAACGAATCACCCCGCGGATGTCAGCGGCGATGGAGGCGCAGCGTTTATCTTTCGCCAGGGCATCAAGTCGGCGATGGATCAAGAGAAACTTGCCCGACACTTCACGTTGGCGCTAGCGGGACGAGCCAAGAATGTTGCCCCCGTGCTGGCGGAGCGATTGCCGGTGGACGGGGTGAAGCGGTTGCTCGATGTCGGCGGCGGGACCGGCATCTATAGCATCGCGCTCTTGCAGAAGTATCCACATCTTCGTGCAATCGTTTTGGATCATGCCGAGGTGTTAAAGGTCGCGGCGGAGATGGCACAGAGTTCTGGCGTTGCCGATCGACTGGAACTTCGCGAGGGAGACATGCTCGCCGATCCGTTGCCGACGGATTGCGAAGCCATCTTGTTGTCGAACATTCTGCACGATTGGGACGTGCCCCAATGTCAGCAACTCGTCGAGCGCTGTGCCGCCGCGTTGCCTGCGGGCGGGCGGCTGCTGATCCATGACGTCTTCTTAAACGACGAGCTTGATGGACCATTGCCGATTGCTCTCTATTCGGCGGCGTTGTTTACGCTGACCGAAGGGCGGGCGTACAGTCAAGCCGAGTATCGCGGATGGCTCACCGACGCGGGACTCTCGCCCGATGAGATGATTCCCACATTGATTCACTGCGGAGTTCTCGCCGGAACCAAGTAGCGCTGCGTTGCAACGCCCGAGTGCTTGCAACATCGGCTACACTGAAAGAGCATTCCAACTGATCTTGCCTTCCGTTTGCGAACCATCCATGACGCCTCGGTGCCTGATTCTTTTATTGCTCGTCGCAACAACCGTTTCGCCAGTTTGTGCAGAAGGCGAATGGGAGATCACTCGCGAGAGCGAACAAGCTCTCGAACGCGGCTTGGAATGGCTGGCCAAGAATCAAGGACGCGATGGCAATTGGTCGTCGAACGATGTGGGATTGGTCAGTCTCGGCGTATTGGCCTTTCTCGCCAACGGCCATGCTCCCGGGCGAGGCAAGTACGGCACCATCGTCCAGACGGCGCTCGACTATGTCGTCGACAACGCCAAGCCGACGGGCCTGCTGAACGTCTCGAACTCGCAGCGCGACATGTACAACCACGGCCTGGCGACCTTCGTGTTGGGACAGGCCTACGGCATGACGACCACTCGCGATCGGCGATTGCACAACGCACTCGATCGTGCCTTGCGGTTGATTCAAGATACGCAGTGCGGCGATGGCGGCTGGGACTATCGGGCGCGACGATTGGGGCGCGGGCATGATCTCAGTCTGGTCGTGATGCAAGCCAAGGCATTGCGGAGTGCGGCGGACAGCGGCTTGGACGTGCCGCCCGAGGTAATCGAAGCGGCCATCGGTTCGGTGCGTGAGCATTACTGGCCGAAGCACGGCGATCGAACGGCTCCCGAAGCACAGCTGCAAGTCGGCCCCGGCCAGTTCGCGTACAGCAAGGGTGGCGGCGGCGAAACGATCGCGATGGCCGCGGCCGGAGTCGTCTGCCTGCAAGAGTTCGGCAAGTACGACGATTGGCGAATTGGCAAGAACATGGATGTCATTCTGGCGGCGATCAAGGAGTTGCCGGAAGCACGCCGCAACGGCACGCTGCCTTTCGATGCGTACACCTTCTATTACGTTGGCCAAGCACTTTACCAAGCGGGCGGCCCGGCCTGGGACGAGAACTACGCGACGTTGCGAGACTACCTCGTCCTCTCGCAAATGCTCGCACCCGGCGACGATGCCGTGCATGGTTCGTGGCGCGATAACGGAGCCAATGGTGGCGGCAAGGTCGGTGGGAAACCGGGCGATCTGTTTGGAACGGCGGTTGCGTGTTTCGTGTTGGCGATGCCTAATCGATATCTCCCGATTTTGCAGGAAGGCGAGTCAGCCCCTTCGCCGCAGCGTTCATTGCAAGAGGCGGTGCGATGAATTGGCTTCCCATGTTTGGTGCGTGGCAGTTCGCGGCGGCGGGTATTGCTGGAGCAGCGGGGACGGTGCTGATCCACTTGCTGAATCGACGTCGACATCAAGTCCTGCATTGGGGCGCGATGTCGTTCTTGCAACAAGCGATCAAGAAGAATCGGCGATCGATTCAATTGCGTGATGCGATTCTTCTGACGTTGCGAACACTCGCTGTGTTGTTATTTGGGTTGGCATTAGCGCGGCCTCACTTCTCGGACAGCGACACCTTATCCGGTCCGCAGCCGGTCCACGCGATTATCGTCATCGACAACAGCTTGAGCATGTCGTACCGCGCCCTCGACGGCTCGTTGTTGAATCAAGCCAAGCGATCCGCCACCGAGCTTATCGAGCGACTGCCGACGGGAAGTAGCATCTCGGTTCTAGCGGCCTGCGGAGATGATTTGTCCACCGCGTCCGAGCCGACGCTCGACTTCCAAGAGGCTCTCGCCGCCGTCCAGCAAATCGAAATCGCCGATACCTCGACCAGCCTTGAAGCGATTGTCGCCCGAGCACGGACAGCGGCCGCGTTCGAAACCAATCAGCCGCTACGATTCGTGTTGTTGACCGATCAACAAGCCACGACTTGGGCTGATCAGCCGAGCCCCGCAGACATGGGCGAGCTGAAACAACTTCAAATTGTCGACCTCGCACCGCGACAACGGGAAAATACATGGGTGGAGGAGATCGAAGTGCAGGACGGATTCGCCGAAGCCCGCACTCCGTCCACGATCCGAGTGATCGTCGCACGTAGTGGCGGCAACGCCGTGCGGCACGCCGAAGTCTCGTTGCTGGTCAATGAACAATTGATGGGAACAAAGAGCGTGCTGCTTCAGGCAGGACAGTCGTCCCAGCTGGTCACGTTTGAACACTCGTTCATCACCAACGCAACGAACGGTGTCGCCTACGTACCGATCAAAGCCGTGATCACTCCCGATCGCTTGAGCATCGACGACGTTCGTTATGCTCTCGTTCCGGTGGTGCCGCGACTCCCGATCGTGTTCGTCGACCAATACGCCGCGAACGAGGAAGATGTACGGCGTGGCCGGATTGGCGAAACGCGATCACTGCGGCGATTGTTACAGAGCGATCGTGAAGATGATGTGCGCGAGGTCGTGATCGGACCACGTCACGTGAAGCTGACCGAGCTTGATGCAGAAACAATCGCCGACGCCCGCCTTGTCGTCATCGCCGGTATCCAGACCCCCGAAGGCAAGGTCGCGTTGCTCCGTGAGTTCATGGAAGAAGGAGGGCAGGTGTTGATTGCCGCTGGGGGCGCGTTCTCGCCAGCCGATTGGCAAGAGCATGCCTGGCACGATGGAAACGGGATTCTTCCCGCGCCGCTGACGGGCCGCATGATCGGTGCAACACCCAACGAAACGCAAGGAGAACTGGAACCGCGAATGTTGTCGTTCGAGAGCCTGCGTCACAGTTCATGGCTTCGCCTGCCAGGCGTGTCTGACGAGAACCTGCGAGACCTCTACGCCGATCCGCTGTTCTTCAAGTTCGTCGAAGTCGATACTTCGCACGACTTCGCGTCCACGTTTCGAGTGGCCGCACGATTGGAGAGTCCGAGCGGTCCGCCGTTGTTCGTGGAACGCGACATCGGCCGGGGCCGCGTCATGTTTTTCGCATCGGGGATCTCGTCGCCTTGGAATACGCTCGCCATGTCAAACGCCGTGGTGATGCTTGACCGACTCGCGCGTGAGCTGATC
>CAUJKL010000522.1 GCA_963204995.1 Planctomycetota bacterium
TGTTGCCGGTTTGCGTCGCATTGATCGCGTATGTTGTTGGCGTGACATGGCTCGGGTTCGCAGTGAGCACTTTTGCTTTCGTCGCGCTGACAACTTGGAAGCTCGGTGCCAAGTTGTGGTCCGCGTTGCTGGCCGCCGGAGTGATCTTGGCAGTCGTGTGGTTGCTGTTTGTTCTCGCGTTCCAGGTACAACTGCCAACCGGGGTGTTAGGGCTGCCGTTCTAACTCTTCACCTCCGTCTTATCAATTTCGACTTCTCGGATCATCATCACGTGCCCGCCGACTTGTTAACTCCCGCCGTACTCATCCCCTGGCTTGCCGCGATGGCCTTCGGTGTATTCGTCGGCGCAACACCAGGGTTGACCGCGACGATGGCAGTGGCGTTGATAGTTCCGATCAGCTTTCACCTGTCCGATCCCAACGCCGGACTGGCAATGATCATTGGTGTCAGCTTCACCGCGATTTTCGCGGGTGACATTCCCGCGACCTATCTGCGCATTCCGGGCACGCCCGCATCAGCGGCGGCGACGCTCGACAGCCACGAACTGGCGAAGCAGGGAAAGGGTGGCTTCGCATTGATGCTCGATCTGCTCTGCTCCTGCGTGGGAGGTCTGGTCGGAGTTGGCTTGTTGATGCTGGTCGCTGCGCCACTGGCGAGCTTTGCCTTGCTGTTCAGCGACTTCGAATACTTTTGGTTGGGTGTACTCGGTCTCAGCATGAGCGCGTTCGTCACGCAGGGGAGTACGGCCAGAGGACTGATCGCCGCGATGCTGGGTGTGTTGATCGGGACCGTTGGAATGGATGTCGTCACGGGCAGTCCGCGCTATCCGATGATGGAAGAGCTGGGCAGCGTCGAGTTAATGCGTGGTTTCAGCTTCATCCCGATCATGATCGGTTTGTTTGGTATCGCCGAGGTCTTACGAAATATCGAGACGGATGTTTCGTGGTCCGCGTCGAGCGTTGAGCCGACAGCGACTCCTTGGTCAGAGACATTATTGACGATGTGGAAGTACAAAATCACGATGCTTTCCTCATCCGTGATCGGTACGTTTATCGGCGCATTGCCGGGAGCGGGTGCCGACGTCGCCGCTTGGGGGGCGTACGGATTAGCCAAGAAGACCTCTCGCGATCCCGATAAGTTCGGTAGTGGCGCGATCGAAGGCGTGATCGCGCCGACCAGTGCTAACAACGCGGCCGTCGCCGGTGCTTGGATTCCGGCACTCGTGTTCGGCGTGCCCGGTGATGCGGTGACCGCGATCGTCTTGGGGGCGATGCTGATGTACGACATCACACCCGGTCCCGAGTTATTCAAAGGCGACATGACACAAGTCCGCAGCATCTTCTGGATTGCGATTTTAACTCAGCTGTTGTTGCTGCCAGCGGGATACTTCGGATTGAAAGCTTTTGGGGTGTTACTCCGTCTGCCGAGGCGATTTGTCTTGGCGGCGGTCGTCGTCTTTTCGGTCGTTGGTGCCTATGCACTGAACAACAGTCTGTTCGACGTCTACGTGATGTTGGCATTTGGTTTAGTTGGCTATTTCCTGGAGTCAAAGCGAATCCCACTTGCGCCACTAATTCTGGGTCTGATCTTGGGAGAACTTGTCGAACGCAAGCTCCGCACTGGTCTGATCAGCTCGGGCGGAGACTTCACGCCCATGTTCACTCGCCCGATCTGTATCGGCTTGATCGCGTTGCTGGTTGCGATGCTGGCAGGCGGACCGCTGTGGAAAGCCCTACAACAACGCATCCGCAATGTACGTCAGCCTTTCTAGGCTGACACGCCCCATGTCAGGCTGGAAAGCCTGACGTACTTGAATGCTCGCAAGGCAACGTCGCGCGGAGAGGTTGTGAAAAAATCGTGGGATAGGCTTCCAGCCTGTCATTTTCCCCGTATTTCTGACAGGCTGGAAGCCTATCCCACCCAATAAAATCACCGCAATGCCTCAAACTGCTCGCGCAGCTCGTGGCCCCGTTCCGGATTCACCATCGACACATAAGCGATCATGCCGAGCAACCAACTTTCAAAGTGCGGTCGGTTCTCGGTGTTCTGGGCTGCAAAGCCCGTTCGCTTGGCGTTGTGGAGGATGGCGCGCAGGCGACGGATCGTTCTGCGATCGATACTCCGCTTGTCATTGACCACGATTCCAGTAACGGATTGACGCATGTGATTCCGCTGCACGCGAGTCTTCTTGGCGTTGATGCGAAACCCTTCGTCTTCGGCGATGTGCCGGATTCGCGCCAACATATACCCGATCTTGTCGCCGTGTTCCTTACTGGTCGAAAGCGTCAGATCGTCGGCGTAACGCGTGTAACGCCACTGCATGCGATTGGCAATCGCTGCGAAACGCAGGTCGAGGTTGCGACAAATCAAGTTCGAGATCGCCGGGCTCGTGCAGGCGCCTTGAGGCAAGCCGCGTTGGCCCGTCGCGGGATAGTAGGTCTCACCCGCAAACGTCACCGCGTCGCGCGGGCATTCCGTGCAGATCAGGGCCAGAATCGTGGCGACTGCCGGGGAATAGCCAAACGACCGAAACAGCCCTGCGACGCGAAAGAAGGTGATCGTTGGGAAGAAGTCGCACAGATCTGCATTGATCACGACATCCGCACCGACATGCACGTCGGCGTTCGTGACCGTGGACCGCTCGCGCACAAAACCGTGTGCGGCATCGTGAACGGGCAGCTTGTTCAATACGTTCTCGAATATCCAACGCTGCGCCGCAGCCAACTGTTTATGCGGAGCCGCCAGCCGTCGCTCGCCTCCGCCCTTTTTGGGAATCTTGAAATAGACGTAGTGCGTCCGCGTCGGGGCCTCACTGTGAAAGGCCAGCCAGCGCAGCTTTGGAATCGCGATTCCCATCGCAGACGCGAGGTCTGCGGGCGCGGCAAGGATGGGCAGATGGTTTGCTTCCAGCTTCTCGACATTGGCGCGCCGATCCGACAAGCCCTTCGAGACGCCTCGGCCAAGGAACACAATATCCGTCGCACGGCGATGGGCAACAGCTGCGACATGTTTCTGGCGGCGTTCTTCCGCTGCCCGCTTCTTTTCGTCCTTGATCCGTTGCCGTTGCTCTCGCGACTGCGTCACTGCGTCAGTCGCGGCTTGTTCGACGATGCCCCACTGATTCTGGTTTTGATACGGCCCCATCTCACGACCGATCTCGTGAATCCGGGCCAGTTCTTCCGACGAGATGAGCCCCAATCCAACCATCGTGCCGTCAATGACGCGAATGCGAGGAAGATCCTCAGGCGGGATGACCCAAGTCGAATCATAGTAAGCCGACTTCCAATCCGCCGCGCCCGTCTCGCCCAATGCCTCCTTGGTCGTCAGCGGTGCGAACTTGTCGACATCAAGTCCGTTCAGCTGTGAGTTCGCGCGGGGCCGAGTGCTCGTCTGCGCGGTCGAAGCGGGTGTTTCGTGCGGCCGCGATACGTAGTCGCGGCCTTCGGCGGACGAAGGCATTCGCCCCGGTCGCCGCATGTACTCCGGCGTCGAATCGATGCCCAACAGGCTTTTCAGAAAGTCAATCAGTCCCATGCGACCACAGCGGGTTGGGACAATGGAAACGAGAGGGAGGCAACGTGCTAACTTCAGTCCTCGGACCAAGGTCGTTCACCAAGGCCGGTGACGTGTAGTAGCGTGTTGCAAGGTTTGGCTTGTCTTGGGCGACGCGCTACTACACGTCACCGGCCAAACGAACAACGGCCTTGGGGAAGAAATGCAAAGAAAGCTCAACCACGGCGGAACGCCGCAGAGAAAGTCTTAGAACGTTGCACTCCCTCGTCTTCGTTTCAATTGTCAGATTCTAAAAGAACTTCGTCTAAATGCAATTCACTCACTTGCCTCATCGCCGTTCGCCTTCACTTGCCTGTCCCGACCACCGCAACCGGTTCGCGTACCAGTCAGTTCCTGTCGTTAGTTGATCCATCCACACGGTATCTCGCAGTGCCTGAATGTGCCGACAGGGACCGTTGCGGATGCCATACTTGAAATGCCAGCCGCAGACGCAGCGTCCCTTTCGTACCATCCCGTCACCATTGACGATCGCCTCACACGGTTTGTTCTCGGCTTTGCCAACCACGACGATGCCACCGCGTGGCGCGGCATCTCGGGTCTCGACAATCACCTTGCGTTCGATGATGATCTGACGAGCGGCTGCCATCTCCGGGTGTGGCGGTCCCAATTCGCGATCGGACAAGGCCATCGGCAGCACCTGTCGCCAACGAAACGCCGCCGCGTGCAGGTCGTAAATCGCTTGCCCTCGTAACGCCAACTGATTCATCGCCGCAGCGGTCTCCGCTGTCGAGGAGTGTAACTGG
>CAUJKL010000523.1 GCA_963204995.1 Planctomycetota bacterium
GCCCTGCGAGCAATTGTTCTATCGTTCGGTGACTCTCTCGCAATTCGGATTGCGCGCGGAAAGGGAAGTCACGACTTCGTTCGATATCGTCGATGAAAACGACGCACCGATCGCCGGCGCGGCCAAGGTCGTCGAGACCGAGTACGGCGTCGGCAGCGGCGCGGTTGCGTTGCCCAGCGATTTGCCGGACGGGAAATACACGCTGCTTGCCCGTAGCCCAGACAACTTGTTCCGCGAGGAGTGGCGGGATTTTCAGGTCCGACGCTATGAGACACCGCGGTTGCTCAAAAAGTTGGAGTTGGCTCGCGACAGTTATACCGCCGGTGAACAGGTCGATCTCGATTTCTCCGTCGAACGCGTTGCCGGCAAACCATTAGCAGATGTCGCGCTGCAAGTTCAAGCGACACTGGATGGCCAATCGCTCCCAACTTCGGGTGCGAAGACGGATGCCGAAGGTAAGTCGCGAGTTTCACTGACCCTGCCAGAATCGATTGAGCGAGGCAGAGCCAGCGTGAGCGTGACCGTGAAGGAAGGCGAGAATCCCCCCGAGACGATCACGAAGGAGATCCCCATCAATCTCGGCAAGCTCAACGTTGACTTCTATCCCGAGGGCGGCGAGTTGGCGGCCGACTTGCCCTCGCGAGTTTACTTCTATGGGCGCGATCCACTTGGCAAGCCGGCTCATATTGAAGGGCGGGTCGTCGATGCGAACGATAACAAGGTTGCGGACGTCGTCACGACTCACGAAGGCCGAGGTCTATTTTCTTTGACGCCGGCGGCAGGTGAGCATTATCGGCTGATGATCGATAAACCGGTTGGCGTCACCAAAGAGTTGCCGCTTCCGAATGCATCGTCCGAATGTTTTGCAACGCTCGAAACGGGTGTCGGCGTATTCGAGGCGAATGCTCCCGTCGCCTTCACGATCTTGCAGCGATTCCCGGTCAAGTCGCTTCTTGTTGCCGCCTATTGCCGCGGCGCAATGGTGGCACAACAAACGATCGAACCGACCGCGTATGAACGCGTGAACGACAGGTATGCCACTGTTCGCGGTGAGCTGGCGATGCCGGCTGAGGCACAGGGAGTCATTCGGCTGACGCTGTTCGATGGGACTGTCTCGCCACCGACTCCGATCGCTGAGCGTTTGGTCTATCGCCGCGTTGGGCAGCGACTGTCTGTGCAGCTCACACCCAACGCCGAGACCTTTGTGCCGGGGCAATCGGTCCAGCTTGATTTGAGTGTCCGTGATGAGAACGACGTTCCGGTCCCGGCAGTGCTTGGAATTGCGATTGTAGACGACGCAGTGCTGAATCTCGCCAACGACAAATCGACGCGTATGCCGACTTACTTTCATCTGCTGACCGAACTCGATTCATCTGAGCAATTTGAAGATGCCAATTTTTATTTGTCGGACGAAGCCGGGAGCGTCGCGGCGTTAGATTCGCTGCTCGGCACACAAGGCTGGCGGCGTTTTACGGCAGCACCCGCGACGCAGTTCGCACAGATGGGCGGCGACGGATTCGCGCGTGGACTCGGTGGTGGCACCAACGATCTTGCGTTCCTTTCCGGCGATCCCCGTTCGCGTTACCGATCCACGGCCTGGACTAAAGATGCGGCCGTGCCACTCAGCACTTCGACAACGATCGAGGTCCGCAAGAGTGCCTTGCGACGAATGTCAAGGTCGCCCCGCTCGTCCGAGTCAGACGCCCGGCCATTCGCATTCGCGATCGTCATCGGGAGCGTCGGCCTGTTGATCGTGATCTGCCTCGCCAGTTCGCGGCGAGTGGGCGGTAATCGTCTGTTGCTACTCGGCGCATCAGCCGTCGCTTTGGGATCGCTACTACTTGGCATGCTCACCTTGCCAATGAATAGTCTTCGAAGGACCAGCGTCAGCGGCGAAGTGGCTTCGAAGCCTGTTGCCGTCGGGGCGGCGTTGGACGAAGTTGATTCGACGATCGCGGCCAGCGAAGCCGTCCAGATGGGCGACGATCAGGCTGGAGGCTATGCGGAGCGCTCCATGCATGATGCCGAAGAGGCCGCAATGCCGTCCGATGCGCCGGCAGCTGCCGCGCCCCTCGAATCCGCTCCCGCCATGAAGCAGGAGATCGCTCCCAAAACTGCTGCTCGCTACGGGGTTCCGAACGCCCCGTTGGCAAGTGACTCTGCGCTGGCGGATGCGGAAAAATCATCTCACTTGCAAATGAGCAAGGACAAGAAGTCAGAGCCACCATTGCCGGAGACGCAGCCCGCGAAGGCAGCGGCACCGAGTCCGGCACCGCCTGCACCCAACGATGCCGGCGGTCAAAGGTTGGCGATGGCCGAGCAGCCGCAGGCATTCGCCGACAAGGACGAGAATCGTGCGTTGAGGCGTGAATATGCGAACTGGTTTTTTGAACCCCGCACGAACGCTCAGTCGCCTGAACAATCGTCGACCACGATCTTTTGGCACCCACTCTTTATCGCCAACGAATCGGGCACAGCCACAATCTACTTTAACCTGCCGCAGCGGCCCTCGAGTTTTCGAGCCATCGTCGAAGCACACGGCGCGGACCGGCTGGGGGCAGGCGAGTTGTTGATCAACTCGCAATAAAACGTAGCCATCACGCTCCGCCGTGATGAGCCTCGTGGTTGGATATCGACCGCAGGAAAAGGTCGATCGTGCGGGGACGTCCACCTGAGAAGGCTCATCACGGCGGAGCGTGATGGCTACTGATCGCTGGAATTTCTGACTATAATGCGGTTCGCCTTCGATTCCCGAACTAGGAGATGTCGCATTATGCCGCGAACGCTCGTCACTATCGCTTTGTTCATCGCCAGTGGATTTACGACCGTCGCCATCTGTACGTCGGCCCAGGCGGATGAGGCTCGCTGGTACAAGGGCAACCTGCATACGCACTCGTTGTGGAGCGACGGCAATGATTTTCCAGAAATGATCGTCGACTGGTACGTCCAGCACGATTATGACTTCCTCAGCCTGTCGGATCACAACATCTTGAGTCGTGGCGAGAAGTGGGTTGGCGAAGAGCAAGCACTTAAGCGCGGAGCGATCGATGGGTTGAAACGCTATCGAGCTCGGTTCGGCGACGAATGGGTGGAGACTCGTGAAAAGGCCCCGCCGGCTGAGACCCCGAACGCAGCGAAGACTATCGAGATTCGGTTAAAGACGTTGGAGGAATTCTCGCCGCTGTTCGACAAGCCGGGCGAGTTCTTGATGATTCAAGCGGAAGAAATCACCGACCATTTCGGTTCGCTGCCCATTCATATCAACGCGAACAATATCGTGGAGTTGATCCGGCCTCTAGGCGGCGCGAGCGTTCGCGAAACGATTGCGAATAATCTGATCGCCGTTCAACAGCAGAGTCAGCGTGTCGGACAGCCGATCCTGGCACATCTGAACCATCCCAACTTTGGCTACGCCGTCACTGCCGAGGACATGGCCGCCGTGGTGCAGGAAAAATTCTTTGAGGTCTACAACGGGCACCCCGACGTCCATCAGCTGGGAGACGAGACACGCGCGGGCATCGAGCGAATGTGGGATATTGCGAACACGATTCGCATCGCCGACATGAAGCATCCACCGCTGTACGGATTGGGAGCGGACGATTCGCACCACTACTTCGGCAATCGCGGTGCATCGACCGGACGAGGCTGGGTGATGGTGCGAGCCACCGAACTGACTCCCGAAGCGTTGATCCGCTCGATGGAGGCTGGCGATTTCTACGCGTCCAGCGGCGTGACGCTTACCTCGCATGCCTTCGATAGCGAGAAGAAAACGCTTTCGATTTCGATCGCTGGCGAAGAGGGGGTGGATTATGTGATCGAGTTTATCGGCACACCGATCGATTATGATAAAGCCAGCCAAGCGGTCGTGGATAAGAACGGCAAAGAGATTACTGCGACACGCACCTACTCGGCGGACGTGGGCAAAGTGCTGGCCAAAGTGGCGGGGACTTCGGCCACTTATGAACTCACGGGGAAAGAGCTGTACGTGCGAGCCGTCGTGACATCGACAAAGAAACACTGGAATCCGTCGTTTGATGGCCAGACGGAACAAGCTTGGACGCAGCCGGTCGGCTGGAAGTTGTAAATCTGAAATCTCAAATCTCAAATCTCAAATCTCAAA
>CAUJKL010000524.1 GCA_963204995.1 Planctomycetota bacterium
TCAATCGTGCCTTTTGAAACTTGTCGCGATGCATCGACATACAGTCGATCTCCAGCCTCGACATCGACCGGTTGACCCGTCGCGTTTTCGGCGTCGGCCAAGGTCACTTGGGCTACGCCGCGCAAACCATCAACGACCATCCCGTGCTCACCTAGTTCCACATGGCACTCCGCATCGGCCACGTGTAAGCATGCCAGTGGTGTTCGAATTTCAAGAGGTACGGGACTGGCATTCTCGGTCGCCACGTACCAGAGCTTACCCGACTTGAGCTGCAGAACATCTTCAGATTCGATCGTGACTTCCGTCTGTTGGTCCATACGAACAGTGGCTCCACGATGTGTCGTGAGTTCGCACGGATAATCCTTCGGCGACTGGACGGTGCATCCGACGGGAATCGATAAGTTCGCTTCGACCTTCGACACATTTTGGTGGTCCGCTGCCAGATCGCTCGCAGGATCTCCGCCTGGATATCGGATCACGGGGCTTGGAATCAGGTCCACCACCTTGCCGAACTCATGAAGTTCGGCGGCAACGACTTCCGAAGTCACTGCAGCGCGAAAATGCAGGGCGGCCAATCCCCATGCCGCCAGGAATCCGACGAGGGCCGCCAGTGCCATGGAGGTCCAGGTAAACGTACGAGGAAGAATCGTGGTTGCGTTCACGGATGGGTGGGGAGTCTCTGTGAGTTTCGACGGCGAGAACTCTTGTAGAGACAGTTGGCGTACAACGCGCTGGCAGAAGCGATCCAATTCCGAAGGCGCCGGTGTGAGTTCCCGGCTGAGTAATTCATGAAAACGTTGAGAGGCTTCCATCTCGGCGTGGCAACTCGTACATGCTGCGGCATGTTCACGCATGGCGAGCATGGTCGGGTCGGGTAGCTCGCGATCCAGCCAAGCACTGAGGTATTCATGAAACAGTTCGCAATTCATCGTTCGCTCCGAACACCGGTCATACGGACTCTCAGCAATGTTCTTGCCTTGGCCAGTCGCGCATTGACGGTCGCTTTGGATACACCCAACAAACCGGCCAATTCGTCATAGCTTAGATCATCGAAGTAACGCATCAGCAACACTTGACGGAGTTCATCAGGTAAACCGTCAATCTGTTCGTAGAGGATTCTCTGCAGTTCATTCTTTTCACATGTGAGTTGTGGATTCTGGAAGTTGCGATCGTCGGTGCTGGTCGATTGAATCTCACGAGTATCTGAATCGAGCCACGCAACCTCCGAGCGCGCCTTGGCCTTTCGCCAATCCAAAATAAGTCGGTGCGCGATGCTCAGGAGCCAGGGACCGAATTGGTTTGGTTGCTGCAACGTCGCGAGATGGCGATAAGCGCGCAACAGACTCTCCTGAGCTATATCTTCAGCAACCACCGACTGAGGAACCAGTCCGCGCGCATACGCCAACAAACGCGGTGACCAATGACGGATCAGCGTTTCAAACGCCTCGTTGTCACCGGCGAGCGTTCGTTCAACAAGTTGATCATCCCCCATATGGATCCAGCCGGCGGTTTCAGGTGCTGCGTGCAACTTGCGATTCGGGACGATAGTACGCAATCCACGTGATCGCGGTACGTCGACATACCACGACGCGTATTGTACATCGCAAACGGGTAGACGAGTGAAATAGGCCGTCGACTCGCAAAAAATCGAAAATTGGCTCAGAAATGTTTCTTTGCGGGAACTGCTGGTTCCTTCGTTCCCTCGTTCGTCTACTTGAGCACGGGCACTCTGTTCTCGTTCTTATTCTCGTTCTCGCTATGTAAAGGACCTTCTTGTGACGTACTCATCCCCCTCTCGTTCTCTTTCTCGTTGGTTCGCACCCGATGTGAGCCACAAACGCTTGCGTCGGTGTCTACTCGGTCTAACGGCGATGGGCGCCGTCTTGCTGGCAATGTTCAGCGTCCTCGCCAACGATCGATCCGCCGACGGGGCAGCCCCGCTTATCGTACACGAATGGGGCACGTTCACCGAATTGCAGAACGATGCCGGCACGTCACTCGGAGGCATCAATACGGACGATGAGCCAGTCCCCAGTTTTGTGCATCGAGTGAGCCATGGCCTGCTCGCGCAGACCTACAATATTCCTCACGACTTCCGGTTGCTTCTCTCGAAAGGTGTTCCGCTCAACTACACTCGCGCAACCATGCGGATGGAAACGCCTGTCGTGTATTTCTATCCACCCAATACGCAAGAGACTCCGTTGACTGCCGATGTTTCCGTCGCGTTTCGCGGAGGGTGGATCAGTGAATACTATCCGAACGCAGAAGCCGACGCACCGGGACTGAAGAAGATGGATCTGTCGCCGGCGACGGTTGGCACTATCCGCTGGCGAGAATTGCAGGTGGGTGCGAAAGGGATAATTCCCGAGACAGACGATCCCGTCTGGACGACTCCGCGACTCCCTCAATCGGCACGCCTCGTAACAGCCGAAGGAGAAGCCGAAAACTATCTGTTCTATCGCGGCATCGGCAACTTTTCAGGACCGCTGCGTGTCACGACGGATCACGATAAGCAGCGATTGCGGATTGAAATGCGGTCGGAGGAACTGGCTGCCGAACAGCCGGAGCCGATCCAGGGAATGTGGCTCGTTGAAACGTTGCCAAACGGAACACTCGCCTACCGCCGCGTCGAACCAAGTGTCGCTGAAAGCGCGGAACTCTCGATCGCCGAGACGAATCGCCAATTTGCCGCTGGCGACTTTTCCGCCGAGAATAAGCCCCTACTTCACACAGACATGCATCAGTCTCTATGTCGTGCTGGGCTCTACCCCGCTGAAGCCACGGCGATGCTCGGAACGTGGGATCGCGCGTACTTTCAGGCACCCGGCCTGCGACTGTTCTACTTGGCCCCGCGCAGCTGGGTCGAATCTCGGCTCCCGTTATCCGTGACGGTCGAAGATCAAAAAGCGTCTGTGGAGATTTCTCGTGTGATGATCGGGCGGATCGAATTGATTTCTGACCGTCAGCGAGAACTCATCGTTTGGCTGAAATCGCACGAACCGAACGATGCCAGC
>CAUJKL010000525.1 GCA_963204995.1 Planctomycetota bacterium
ATGGCTAGGGTCAGGCCAAACATTGCTCCGGCGATATCGAGCGCTCGCTTCCACGCCGGAAGTGGTTCGACGAGCAGGTCGGCGACAGGGAGCACAGGTGTGGTGGACGCCTCACAGATTTCATCCTGGCTCTCAAGAAACGATGTCTCAGGATAGACGAAGATTTTGTAAGGCAACGAATCGCCGTCGCCGCTTACGAGACCAGCAATGTCGCTTACGACCTTTTGCGCCCCCAATACATCGGTGCCAGGAAGCAATAACCCCACTTCCCCCGATGCAAGAGAACCCACTTGATCGATCATCCGCAGCCGGTCGCGACACGCGGTCGAAATTTGACGGCTCATCGCCTCGCCACCCCGTTCGCCGCAGTCGAAGACAACCAGCGAGAAGGTTCTCCCGTTCCGATCCACACGCATTCGCTCCTCGTCCACCGCGCGACGAAACGCGCAAACGTCCAGGAGATTGACCACTTGCTTTGGCCTGCGAAACAAACTCATTAAAAACATCTTTCGGCTCCATCTCGACGATTCAGAAAAGCGGCAATGACATTGAGCGTTACAATTCCCAAAACTTGCATCTGACTCACAGTCGGCGATACAGCCATTCGGGCACATGGTTGTTTCGTTTGTTCAAAACCACACCGAGCAGCATTACGTCGGCCTGTTTCAACTGTCGTTGCACACGCTGCGCGACTTGTCGACGAATTCGCTCCGCTTCGAGGACCAGCAGAATCCCGTCGACACGCTGCGATGCAATAAACATTTCGTCCAACGCATTGGCTGGTGGCAGGTCGATCACGATCAGCTCGAAATCCTGTCGCAGGTTCGCAAACAAAGCGGCCACTCGTTCCTCCGAGAAGCGTGACGAACGGGGCGGCAACGCGCCAGCGGGGAGTACGTAGAGGTTCGAGTGATTCGTGGCGGCCATGCATTCTCGAGCGGCCAACGAGTGCGACAGGCAATCGGATAATCCAGGAGTCTGTCTGACGCCAAAGCGACTGGCGACCGATGCGTGCTGCGGGTTTGCATCGATCAGCAACACCTTGCCGGAATAGATCTCGGAAGCACAAACGGCGAGATTGCCAGCCACGACGCTGACTCCTTCTTGCCTTGAGCAACTCGTCACACCCACACTGTGTCCACCGGCTTGCTCCCTGGGCAACATGCCTTGAATGCGTTGTGCCAACGATTGCACTTGGCTGAAAGTTTCTGAGGTGATCGTCGGGCGGTTCGGAGGATTGGCGGCCGGGCGTTGTGGAGTGGCTGTACTCATGTGGGCTATCCCTTTGGAACTCGAAAGTATGATTTCGGTCGGCGTACTTAGTTGAGTGACAGACGATGCGATCGAGTTCTCGGAAATGAAGCGAGGACCGGTATTCCGAGGCTTGCTTCGACGTCTGTCGCCGTGGTCAAGGATTCGTCGAGCAGTTCGGAAACGTAGGCGAGGCCAATCGCTCCCAGTATGCCGACGACCACGGCCAACGATACGATCAACAGCCCCTTACGACTCAACGATTTCCCCATCAGCGTCGGTGCTTGTGCCAGCCGCAGATTCGAAATGTGGCCGGATTCCAGTTGCTGATCGAGCCTGGCTTGCTCCAGCTTCCGCACGACCAGTCGGTGGCTCGCGGTGGCTTCCTCGGCCTTTCGATCCGCTTCCGCGAGGATGACTTCCTGCTCGTTCATTTCGTTTAACCGGAGCTTAGTCGCCTCGAACTCTTGTTGTAATGCTGCTCGCTTCGATCGAAAGGAAGCGGCCTTCGACATCTCGTTAACCAACTGCTGTTGATTGAGCACCAACTTGCCCTCTTCCAACTGGTCTTTGGTCGAGACGACCTGTGGATGCGAGGGCTGGTAACGTGACATGAGTTCGCGGTAACGAAGCTCCAACGTATAGAGTTGGTTTCGCATCGTATCAATCGAGTAGACTGACAACGCACTACCTGCTTCGGGATTCTGCATCTCGAAGGGCAGTTGTGCGCGAAGCGACGCGATGTTGTCTTCCGCCGCCACTCGCGACGTATCCGTCGAGAGGATCTCTTTATCCAGATTCGTGAGATGATCTTCGAGAACTTTTCTTTGACTTGCGACCGAAACCAGCCCGTACTGGTTCTTTAGATCGCGAACGGCCTGAGTCGCTTCAAGCACCTTGTCCTTCAGCATGACTTCCTGCTTGGCGAAGAACTGAAAGGAACCGGGATTCCGATTCGCATCGAGATGCAGTTGCATCGCGGCGTTCGTATACGCGGTCAAGATCTCCTGTGCTCGCTCGGCCGTGCGAGATTTGTAGATCGCGGTCACCACGTGTGACTTCTTTGCGTGGTCAAGCGTAATCGACTTCATCAGCAGTCGGATGGCCTTCTCGCGTTCGATCTTCTCCGACTTGGAGCCAAACTCGGGAATCAGGATCATCACACTGCCAATCGCCATGTCGAGCGGCGACGTTTTCAAATCGTTCTCGAAAATTGCTTCGGGGCCCAGTTCGTCGACAACCCTTTCGAACAGCAATCGGCTCTCGAGCAGCGTCACGACACTTCGCATCTCGCTTTCACGCTCGGGGTCGAACGCGACCACCTGCGTGTCGTTGGTGGCTGTTGGATCGACGCGAAAATCCGGCTTCATGTAGAACGTCGCTTCGGATTGATACTTTCTCGGCATCAAGAGCACACCCACCGAACTGAGCGCCACAACCGTGACAAAGAAGAAGAAGCCTCTCCAACGGTGGCGAAAGAGAATGCGGCACACATCACGCGCCGTCATGGAGGGTTGCGGTTGGCGAAGCATCTGGCTCCTCCCCAAAGAGAGATCGTCGAACGAGTCGCGGACCAGAACAGTCCGGCGATGATCGTGAGAGAACAAACGATGTGCCTAGATGACGCGCGAACCCATGAGATGGGACGCTAACTCACGTGTGCCACGCACGTTAAGAATGGTTAGCCGCATCCCAGCCAGCGTGGTAACCTGTCGCACAAGGTAC
>CAUJKL010000526.1 GCA_963204995.1 Planctomycetota bacterium
TAAAATGGCCGCTGCGGTCGGCGGTCAGGTTTCGCAAGAAGTCCGCGACGGTTATGCGGCCGACATTGCCGCCATGCGTGAGGCCACGACGAAGATGGCGGACTCGGCAATCTCGGTCGATCGAGTTGTACGGGCCGTACTTCATGCGATGTGTGCCCGCCGGCCGAAAACTCGCTATCCGGTCGGTGCGAAATCGTGGGCGGTTGTCTTGTTGTTGCGGTTCTTGCCGGACCGGACTCGTGATTGGATTGTCCGCCGAAGTCTTGGTCTGAAATGAGGTTTCGTAGTGATGGCATCGGATCAAAAGGTGGCTGTCGTCACGGGCGCTGCCGGAGGACTAGGCGCGTGCTTCGCGAGAAAACTTGCCGAACTTGACTACGAATTGATTTTGATCGATCGCCGCGAGGACGACGTCAATCGACTATGCGGCGAGTTGAGATCGATTAGCAATACGAAGGTCGAACCGATTGCCGCCGACCTGTGCGACAACGAGGCCGTTGCTGAATTGGCCCGTCGATTGGCCGCATTGCCACATATCGAGTTGCTGATAAACAACGCAGGTTTTGGGTTCTCGCAGGACTTTGTAGACGTCGAGATTCAGCGGCACATCGACATGATTGCGCTTCACGTCATGACACCCGCGAGTTTAACGCACGCGGTATTACCGCGCATGATCGAGAGAAATCGCGGCGCGATTATCAACGTGTCGTCGCTCGGAGCATGGACGCCCAGTGCCGGTTCGGTGCAATACTGCTCGACGAAAGCATATCTCGTGTCTTTTTCCGAGTCGCTCCAGGACGAACTCCGCGGCACCAAGCTGCGAGTTCAAGCACTCTGTCCTGGTTTCATTCACACAGGGTTTCATGATCGAGACGGCATGTCGCATCTTGATATCGGAAAGATTCCCAAATGGCTGTGGGTGACCACCGACGAGGCGGTTAAATGTTCACTGCAAAACCTGTCCAGAGGCCAGGTGATTGTAATTCCAGGCTTCTTGCCGCGAATATTAGGACGCTGTATGAGAATGCCAATGCTCCAGCCACTGGTGCGTGCCCTGAGTCGTCAGCCACGACGCGACGATAAGAACGCAGCAACTCGTTAGCTCGGATAGCCGCTTGTGCCGTCCAGTTGCACGATTGGCACGAGCCTTCACGGCATTGATTGATGCACTCGCGTGGCACTTTTTCCTCGCCTTTTATCGCCAGCACTACGAACCGTCTGGAGTGATTGACTTCCCTCCCTCGTGGGAGCGATACTATGGCGAGTTCCAGCGATGAAGTTCGCAGGGACACGCGATGTGTGCTGTGCTACCTTCCGTCAAGCATTGCTTCAAGGCTCCCACGATGCCCGGCGTTACCTCCGACACGTTTCTTACAGCGCTCGTCAAGAGCAACCTGCTTTCACCGACACAGTTGGCTGCGGCGCAAGCCGAAGCGACCGCGATGGGAGCGAACGCCGATGCGAAGATGGTGGCTCGCGGCCTCATCAAGAAAGGCCTGATCACACGTTGGCAGGCGGAGCAACTGCTGGCTGGCGTCACCAATCTCTTCTTGGGCAGGTACAAGCTGCTGGAGCGTATTGGCAAGGGCGGCATGGGCACGGTATACAAAGCCGAGCATACCGTGATGGGACGCACCGTGGCGTTGAAGGTTATGTCGCAGGCGTTGCTGAACGACGCCGGCGCGGTGGCGCGTTTCCAGCGAGAGGTCCAAGCAGCGGCCAGTTTGCAACATCCCAATGTCGTCACCGCCTACGATGCGGACTGCGTCGGCAAGACGCACTTCCTCGTAATGGAATACGTCGAGGGCCACGATCTGAAAGAACGACTTCAACAGCAAGGGCGACTTTCCGTCGGTTGGGTCTGCGAGTGCATTCGGCAAGCCGCGTTGGGCTTGCAGCATGCACACGAACACGGCATGGTGCATCGCGACATCAAGCCCGCCAACTTGCTCGTCACGTCGGAACGGCCTGGCGGCCCGCCCCTCGTCAAGATCCTCGATATGGGCCTGGCGCGATTTGTCAGCGACGTCGTCGTCGATGGCGGTCTGACCAAGTCGGGGCAGGTCATGGGTACACCCGACTACATCGCGCCGGAACAAGCGGAGGACACCAAGCACGCCGACATCCGCGCCGATATCTTCAGTTTAGGCTGCTCGCTGTTTCATCTCTTAACTGGGCAAACGCCGTATAAAGGCGACACGCTGATGTCCAAGCTGATGGCGCGGATGCAGGACACGGTGCCGCCGGCTAGTCCGCTGCGTTCGGATGTGCCACAGGCGCTGGACGCCTTGATTGCCAAGATGCTGCAAAAGAATCCGGCCGACCGGCAGCAAACACCTGCGGAAGTTGCCACCGCATTGGCACCGTTCACTGCCACCCTCGACGCGGCCTTCGACGACACGATGGCCGTTACCAACGTGGCCGCGATGACTCCGACGATCGACTTGCAGAACGCGCAGCCGAAAGCCGACACGGACTTGAATCGATTTCTTGGCGAATTGGCGAACGCACCCGATCATCGCAAGCAGCGAGTTGGCCAAAGGACGAACAAACAGCGGAAGCCGGAGCCAGAGCCGAAGGCAGTTGCACCTCAGGACGGGGAGCTGGGCGCGCAGACCGATCTAGAGCCTGCGGCAAAATTCTCTCCACGCGTTCTCATCGCCGCAGCTAGTGCCGCCTTCGTCGTCTTGGTAGGCTTAGCAGCGTTCTTCCTGACACGCGACGCAACGACGGTTGCCCAGGTCGAACCGGTCGCCCAAGAGTTATCGCAGCCGAACTCCACGCTGCCAGAATTCAACGGGGAGCCGGTCGACGCGTCCAGCACTTCTGACGTGGCGAGTCCAGCGGCGGATACACCGCCGCCCAAGCCCGCCGCCAACGCAACTCCGGCGAATGCAGAACCGATTAAGATCGACGAGACGATGCCCACATCGCCGCTTGCCGAGATGTTGGAAAAGGAGATTGACAACACCGCGCCGACCGTACCCCCGCCTACCGCTCCCGCAGTTGCGGCGAAAGAGCCGCACAAACCTCAAACACTCGTCGTGGGAGTTGGTACTAGCGAACTGCCAGACTTGAAGGCAGCCTTTGAGCAAGCTGGCCCGGGCGACACAATTCTCATCCGTCATCGCGGTCCGCTGGAGTTCAATCCGGTCGATCTGAACGGCAAGACGCCACTCACCATTGTTGGCGAAGCGGACTTCTGGCCGATCATTCGGCAGATCCCCCTGAACCCCGGCGACCAGACACAACCCGCCGAGGCAGTTGGCTTGTTTCATGGCGACCAGCTTGATCTCACGCTTCGCAAACTCCACCTCGCCGTTGCCGGACCACAACGTGCGAACCTTGGCTCGATATTTAGTTTTCGAACGGGCCGCATCGAGTTGGATGAATGCACGGTAACCGTCGGCGTCGCCGGCAAGCCGGGAGAACCAACCGGTTTGCCGGTGCGATTCGCTCAGATCACGCGCTCACCCAAGGAACCGGAAGCACCAAGCGAAGAGAGGACGCCATTAGCAGACGCTTTGGACACTAGTGAGGGCGACCTTACGAATGCCGAAGTGATCCTGCACCGCACCTTCTTGCGCGGGCTACGCTTACAGTCGTGTATCGACGCCGACTCCGCACAGCAGCTCAAGCTCACCGCGATACACACGATCTGGGCCGGTGGACCAAGTCCCTGGTTAGTCGTCAACGACCACGGCGGGGGCCTCAAGGTCGCGTTGACTAACTGTACGATCTACAACGCACCCCGCCTACTGGCATGGAAGTCGTACGACGATATTACGACGGGGAAGCCAGCCGTCGAGTTCAACGTGCAGAAAAGCCTCTTCGTGGGGCCTTTTGCCAACAAAGATCCGTTGATGGTCTGGAACGAAGGGCAGCCCGACACGAGCTTCGATCGCGCGGCGACGGAGGGAACGGTTCGCTGGCAGGGAGCGGAAAACGTTTTCCATCGCTATGCCAGCTACTTCCAACTGGCCAAGGTTCGCGAGCAACCTGGATTGGCTGAATGGCGGACGCTATGGAAGCAGTCAGGGCTAGGCATGGACCAAGAAGCTGATCCCATGTTCCGAGTCTGGCCCGATGGCGAGGAGATGCAGGAAACGACGGCACACGACTTCCAACCGCGGTTTTGGAAAGCAAAACGCGGAACTCGCACCGATGACAAACAATCTGGTGCGGAACACGAGCAGCTGCCCTACGCGGTTGTGAATATCTTTGGGCGTCCGTTGTTGCTTGATTCTGCGATGGCGGGGACGCCACGTGGAGTACCTCGCGTTCTTCGCGTGCATCAGAACGACGGTCCCTATAAGACCTTGGAATCCGCATTTGGTGAGGTGCGGAGCGGGGATGTCGTAGAGATCGGCGACAGTGAAGTCTATGCCCCGGGACGCATCCTTGAGCAAAGTGCCGATGGCTTGACGTCTGCGGTCTTTCCGATCACCGTCTCCGAACTCACAATTCGCGCGACCGACGGCGCTCGTCCCGTCATCGTGTTAGATGAAACCAAGCAGCAATCCGTTGGTGGCAGAGGCCTACTTCTTTTTGACACATCCGACGCGATGTTCTTCCACGCCCAAGGTATCCACTTCCTCATTCGCCAGGAGAAGGGTCGCACCGGCGGAGTTGCGGTCGGCCTTGGGACGCAATTCAGTCGCTGGGATAATTGTACGTTCAGCGACTTGAACGGGGGACAGCAGGTGGTTCTCGACTGGCAGGCACAGCTACCGCAACCTCGATTCCAAGTGACAAAACGCCCAAGAAACACAAACGCTTCCTTATTTGTCTGGCTGGAAAACAACACTTACATATCGAGTTCGCCTGAAAGCGCGAATGTCGGCGTTCAGGATGTTGATCGGGTGTTGCTGCGGAATTGC
This sequence comes from Planctomycetota bacterium, assembly GCA_963204995.1. Classification (GTDB taxonomy): domain Bacteria; phylum Planctomycetota; class Planctomycetia; order Pirellulales; family Pirellulaceae. Next base: position 4,881 of record CAUJKL010000526.1, read on the forward strand.
TTGTCCCTCGGAACTTTTTTTGAATTCATGTCAAACAAAGGCCAGTCTAGTATTCGTATGGTTCGGTGTTCTGTTTTTGGTCAGGCTCTGTGTTTGACCTTCTTTGGCTCACCACACTTACACTTGACGGCCATCGGGAATTTGGTCATCGCGGCTGACGCGGGCAAGCTGGCTGAGTGTAATCAACCTAGCCTCATCCCGTTTGTCACCATTGCCGGGACGGACAATTTAATCACTTGGTCGGGTCGGCTATTAACGGAGACCGAAAGACTCCAGGAGGTCAACGCGATCTTTCCAGGTCCAGACGTCAAGAGCCGGCCCGTTCCGGAAGGCAGCAGCACGGCTAAAGATCCGTACCGGCAGTTTCGCCTTAAGAAAGGCCAACCCGCGTCGTCGATGGCAGCCGACGGCGGAGAGGTTGGCGCTCGCTTCGAGTATCTGCCCGACCTGCCGCCCGGTTTCTTCTCGACCCGATAAACGAAGTGGTAACTCAGTTGGCTAAGTCACGGAAGCATTGCGACGATACTACGCATCGATTGAAACCGGTCCTCCGGCAACTTGGCCATCGCCTTCTGAACGACTTCATTCAACGACGCGGGGATATCGGGTCGCAGGTCGCAGGCCGAGGGAACGGCCGCTTGGCTGTGAGCTTGCACTTTTTTCAGCGGATTACTGTATGGATAGGGGACTCGACCGGTGAGTAAGCGGAACATCGTACAGCCGAGACTATAGACGTCAGATCGATGATCGGCGTTACGCGCATCGATTGCTTGTTCGGGTGCCATGTAGTCGTATGTGCCCATTGCTTTCCCGGCAAGTGTGAGCTGATGTTCGTTCCCGGAGTCGACGCGGGCGGTGCCCAGGCCGATCACTTTTAAGACTCCTTGTCGGTCGAGCAGCAGGTTGCTCGGTTTCACATTGCGATGATGAATGCCGCCGGCATGCAGTCGCCCCAGCCCCGAGGCGGCTTGCTTGATGTACGCGACGACATGCTCGATTGGTAACTCGCCGTAGTGTTTGCACAGCGAACGCAGGTCGGTGCCGTCGACGTATTCCATCGCCATGAACTGCGCGCCGTTGCGTTCGCCTGCGTCGTAAACCGTCAGCAGATTGGGGTGCGAAATGCCGGCCAAGATGCGGACCTTGCGTCGGAATCGCTCCAACCGCTCGCTCGATTGTGTCGCTTCCGCCGAGAGTATCTTCAACGCCACGATTCGTCCCAAAACCTGATGCTGGGCTTTGAAGACAAGTCCGCTGCTGCTCTCGCCAATCTGTTCGAGAAGCGAATAGTCGCCAAACGAGTCGGAGCAGGCCGGCTGGTCCGCTTCGAGCATCTTTCTTAGTTGGGCGTCGTATTTCGACTTCTTGTTGGGATCGAGCAAGCAACCGTATGCCTGTGCGATCTTGTTGAGCAACTCCTGTGATTCTCTACCCTGCGGGCCGGATTGAAACGTCCGCACGTGGGCGATCTGCCGATCTGCCGCTCGCGAAATGACGTCCACGTTTTCTTCGAACTGCTCAATTCCCAGCAATCGATAATGGTTCGGCGGCTGGTCTTTCGGAGGAATCCCAAGCCACTGGTAATAGGGATCGAAGTTCGACATTATGAATCAGATTGGACCTCTCGGCATTTCGATGCTGCCGTTTAATTCTCGCTGGCAAGTAGTTGATTTTCCTTTCGCCTCTGCTATCTTGAATCAACGATAACCTGCACTTCAAGCTCCGTGAGGTTTCTGCCCCACCTCCTGAGCTTTATGCCCCGAGGTTCACTGCCCCACCTCGGGGCTTTTTCGTCGACGAGCGGAACACGGCTCATTGCCACGAACCTCATCAGTAAGAGAACAGCGCCGCCGCCTTCCCCAAATGCGTGACGAACGTCGACTTCGGCGATTGGACGGATAATCTGGGAGACCCGCCGTTGGTGATGGCGTTGTCGGATCGCGTGGTTGACCGTTCGATCATCATCAAGTTCGACGGCAAATCGTATCGCGCCGAGCGAGCCGAAACAATGGTCAGGGCAGCAAGAAAGCGAAATCTCGCCTCTGGCGAGTGATCGCCGCCTTTGGCAAGAAAACACCACGCTCATTTTTCTACCGTCTGGCGAGCCCTGAGGGACAAGTAGCGAGTTGGAAAATCAGGACGGGTCTTACTTCTGGTTAACAAAGAACCCGAACCACGACTAGTTTTGGCTGACTCAGCAACCACCACAGGTCTCAGTTCTGCATCTCAGCCTCCTAGGCACTCGTCAAAACACAGTACCAACGTTGGGATAATCATAGGTGTCGAATCACACTTCTGGTTGAAAACAGCGAAGTCGATACTGAGACCTGCAACCGCCAGGGGCATCTCGGTCGCTCCTCTGCCTGCTGACGTGCGGGCGCGGCTGAAGGCGGTTGTGCGGGAGATTCGGAAGGTGGACGATACGACGACGAAACCGAAGTGATATCTCGTGGCCGCAAAGTGGCAGGTCGAAATCGAACGGGGACAAGGATACAATGCGTCCATGAACATTCCCACTCGCATCGCGATAGCCGTCGCCCCGCTACTTCTGGCATGTAGTTCAACGTTCGCCCAAGATCGCCAGCAGGATACCACTCCCCCGTTTCTGACAGGCGACTTCCGCTGGCGCTCCTCCGAACCTTTACTGGCAGTGAATCCCGAACGCTTGCCGCCGTCGTCTGATAATCCTTGGCACGCCGTCAAAGATCCCAGCGTCATCCGCTATCAAGATCGCTGGCACTTGTTCTGTACGCTCCGCAAGCTGAAGGGCGGCGACGGCAAACCGCCCGGCTACATCCGCATCGGCCACCTTAGCTTCGCCGACTGGCAGGGCGCCAACGATGCCCAGTGGCACTTGCTTGATCTGAGCCTGGGCTACCACGGGGCACCGCAGATCTTCTATTTCACGCCGCATCGGAAGTGGTACTTGATCTATCAGCTGGAAGATTCAACCCGCGACATTGCTTTCGGTCCCTGCTATTCGACGACCGACGACATCAACGAGCCAACGTCGTGGTCGTTGCCCACACCGCTGTACTCGAAGAAGCCCGACAATCTAAAAGGTTGGCTCGACTTCTGGGTGATCTGCGATCAAGAGAAGGCCCATCTGTTCTTCACTTCGCTGGACGGACGCATGTGGCGGGCGGAAACAAATGTCGCAGACTTTCCAAGCGGGTTTGGCGAACCAGAAGTCGTGCTCCAAGGCGATATCTTCGAGGCAAGTCACACGTATCGCGTGAAAGGATTAGACAAGTATCTGACGCTCGTCGAAGCTCAAGGCCGAAGCGGTGGCAAGGGACGTCGTTACTACAAGGCGTATGTCGCTGACTCTTTAGCGGGCGAGTGGTCTGCGTTGGCGGCAACGGGTGACAAGCCGTTCGCTGGCGGTGTGAATGTTGAGTTACCCGAATCGAAATGGACCGATTCGTTTAGTCATGGCGAGCTAATTCGCAGCGGCTACGATGAGCGATTAGAGATCGATCCAGGTAACTTGCAATTTCTCTTTCAGGGTTTGGCTGACGAATACTGGAGCGGCGGCTACGGTAGGCTGGGGTGGCGGCTGGGATTGTTGGAGTCGGTTCGAAAGTAAGCCCCAGTACAACAGGCCCGCGACTCCACTTCGAGTTGGCACTAGACCGCGAAGGCAACGCGAGCGGCAACGGCGAAAGAATCGGGCGTGATGAACGGAGGGCAGAGATTGCAAAGTTAAAGCAAGTGACGAGCAGCGTATTTCGTGGGCGGATCAATGCCGCTTCCAATCGTCCGATCAAACATGCCGTTCCCGTTCTGGACGTCTTGGACGAAGTCGGCGATATCGACTATCGGGTTCTGGCATCGAACGTTTCTGCTGATGAACGCCAGACGGAAAAGCAGTGGTTCCATTCCACACAACAATCAACCCATCGATGCGACCAACGAGGTTCGAGCTTGCTGGCACAAGCCCGTGAGTGCCGCCACAAATTTCGAATCAGAGTCGGATTCTTCACCGATCAACTGATGGCAGCAGTGCAGGACGCGATCTGCCGAACCCTTCTTCAGCAAGTAATCGACCAACTCTTGAAACTCAACCGCCGCCTTCCCGTCCTCGCCCGAGATCCACTGTCGCCCGAGCGTCAACAGTTCATCCTCTGGTGGCTCGGGAAGAAGTTCCATGTTTGGCGAATACGCTTTCACCGAAACGCCGAGTTTCTTCGTCAAGAAGCCCTCGATATGATGCATATAGCTTTGGGATCGAGGACCGGGGCCTCGCACCTTCTCGATGGAGCCGAGAATCGTTCTGAGGACGCCAATCAGCTTGTCTCTGGGAGGTTTCCATTCGTTTGCGAAGTGATCTGCCCAATTACGCCGAATATTCTCGATCAAAAGATCCTCTACTTGGCCGACGTCGAAAATGACGTCGGAGATGTCTTCACGCGGCGGTAATGTCCCCGTGCGAATCTGCCGGATAAGGCTCTCCAGTGCCGAGACGACCGTTTGGTCGAGCAGCTTGCGGTTTGTCTGGACATAGGTTTCGTAGATGCCAATCTCTGTGTGTATCCACGTTGGGGCCAACTCGTCAGCCTTGTATTTTTCGCCCATGTAAGCGAGCGACTCGTTCTGGCGTGCCTTCTGCTTCCGTTCCTCTAGCTTTTTCTTTCGTTTCTGATCGCGGCTGTGTTTGTCCTTCGCCATGGTAAGACTCCATTCGATGCCAAACTTCTGTACTCGTACAACTCCAGCAGTTTAGCAAATCTTCGCCGTGCCATGGTCAAATCCGAACCAGAGTTCGTATTTGAGTTGCTCGGAAATACGCCATGATCTTCGGCATGTTGGCAAATCTAGCCGCTGTACGCCATCCAAAACTTGTAATCGTCAATCAGTTGGTGGTTGGAGTCGTTCCGCTTGACGTCGAGGTCTCTGATCGGGAACTCGATCCGCTTGTCTTGGTAAATCCCGACGCCGATCAAACCGTAGAACTCTTCCACATCATAGTCATCAATGTCGTACAGGCTGCGTACCGTCACCAGGTAGGTCTCACCTCTGGAGCGACGATCTTCTGGTTTGTATTGAGCTCGAAATGGAAACGACAAGTGATCGACCAGATACTGATAGTAGACGGCGAGCGTATCGTACTCCACATCCGACAAAGGATCGTCCGTAGTCAAGTTGAAGATCGCTCTGATCCGGTCGCCCTGGTCGTTCATCGCAAGCGGACGAGTGACAATATCGGTCGGCTGTTCCATCTTCAATGCTTCGCCCGTATTCGGCTCAAGATCGTTTTCGTTCACCAGACCGAATCCCACTTATAGCCGTCTCGTTCACACCGTTTGCGATAGATCGAAGGCATGCCGTCGAGAGTCCGACGGTTCCATTTGATCTCGTAAGTGACGGGGGTTTGATTGACGAAGATATTTGAGATCGTGCCGGCCCAATTCCCCAGTGGAATGTCTGGCAGATCGGGTAGCGTGACGCCCGTTTTCACGCGAACTTCGCGGTCGCGCGACTTTTCGTCTTCGACATTGGTGTTCCTCCTGGATAGTTCGCCCGTTTGAAGAGGATCATCATGGTCGCTGAGGCTCCACTTTGGCAAGATCTATTGGCCGGTCTGCGGAGAATAGAAAAACGTTGCCGGTAAAATCGATATGGGACGCTCAGCAAGCTTTGTGTCGTACGCCATAAGTGTCGCAGCGGCGAGCGGGACTCTGGAGAATCCAGGACGATTTATCCGCCTACCTCTCCGCTGTTGAAAATGGCCAGCAGCATGGGCCGATAACCTTGACATCACCCACATCTTTCGCCGTTTGCAAAGTACTTGTCGTTGTGGGAAATCCGGTAGCACAGTCCGAAGGACTTTAACAACAAAGCCCAGGGTCGCGCAGCGCACCCTGGGATTCATCGAACAAAAACACCGAGGAACCCTGAAAGGGT
>CAUJKL010000527.1 GCA_963204995.1 Planctomycetota bacterium
CGGCCTCAAAACCAAGTCTACTGTAGCGCAGCCGACATTGTGACTCGTGCCTCGCTTGATATGATGGAACGTCGCACACCAAGACGTCCACCGATCAAGCGATTTCGCTCGGACCCGCTGGTCGGTTGCTCAGCTTTAAACTCGGATGAAAACATGACCGCACTTTTGATTGCCATCGGAGCCTTCTTCGGATTCATCATCGCTTACAACACCTACGGTCGCTGGCTGGCGAGGAAGATCTTTGCATTGGACCCGGACGCGGAAGTCCCCAGCGTGCAAATGCGCGACGATAACGATTACGTTCCTACGGGACGAATGGTAGTGTTCGGGCATCACTTTACGAGCATCGCGGGAACGGGCCCCATCGTCGGACCCGCCATTGCGATCATGTGGGGCTGGGTGCCGGCGTTGTGTTGGGTGCTGTTCGGGTCCATCTTCATCGGTGCCGTGCATGATTTCGGTTCGCTCGTCGTCAGCCTGCGTAACCGCGGCCAGACCGTGGGTGACATTGCCGGGCGCGTGTTGAATCCTCGCGTGCGATTCCTGTTTCTGGCAATTCTGTTGTTCGGCCTGTGGATCGTATTGGCGATCTTCGGATTAGTCATCGCGTCGGTCTTCAAGATGTTTCCGGAATCGATTCTGCCAGTCTTCCTACAGATTCCCATCGCGGTCGCCATCGGCAAATGGTTGCACCAACAAGGGCGCGGCTTGTTCGTGCCATCGGCGCTGGCTTTGATTGTCATGTACTTAACGGTCTGGTTTGGTGCCGAGTGTCCAGGCCTGTCATGGGAAGGAGGCGCGTTGGGGACCGCGATTCGCGGATTGAACGATACACTGAAAGATTGGCCCGTTTGGGTTTGGGCGGGAGTGCTGTTGGCGTACTGCTATGTGGCGAGTGTGCTGCCGGTGTGGCTTTTGTTACAACCGCGAGACTACATCAATAGCTTGCAGTTGATTTCTAGCCTCGGGTTAGTCATGGCGGGGCTGATCGCTGTGGGCCTGTTTGGCGTACACGGCGAACCGGTCGAGATGGTAGCCCCCGCCGTACAGTGGTCACCATTAAACGCGCCTCCAGTCTGGCCCGTGCTCTTTGTAACGATTGCGTGCGGAGCAATTAGCGGCTTTCACTGCCTGGTTTCCAGCGGTACGTCGAGCAAGCAATTGAAATGCGAGACGGACGCTCAGTTCGTTGGTTACGGATCGATGCTGATGGAAGGGTTTCTTGCCGTGATCGTGATTCTGGCGGTTACTGCGGGCATCGGGATTGGCTGGCCCGATCATCCAACATTCGGTGTCCAAACCGGCGCGACGCTGTGGCAAAGTATTTATTCCGACTGGAAGGCGGCTGACGCCGGATTGGGCACCAAGATCGGTGCGTTTGTGGTTGGCTCGGCGAACTTCCTCGAAGCGCTCGGCATCAGCCACCGCATGGCACTGGCGATCATGGGTGTGCTGGTCGCCTCGTTCGCCGGCACGACGCTGGATACCGCGACGCGACTGCAACGCTACGTGGTGCAGGAATTGAGCGGTGCTTTGCAACAGTACGCACCTGGAGGCCGCATCTTTCGACCGTTTGAAAACATGCACGTTGCGACATTGTTCGCCGTGGTTAGCGCCTTCCTCCTGGCACTCTTCCCCAAGCCGGGAGATCCATGGTCGTGGGCCACGATCGGAAAGGGAGGCATGATTCTGTGGCCGATGTTTGGCGCGACGAACCAATTGCTCGGAGGGCTGGCATTTCTGGTGATTACCTTTTGGCTGTGGCGACGCGGCAAGCCGATCTGGTTCGTTGCGGCCCCGACGATTTTCATGCTGATCATGCCGGCTTGGGCATTACTAATTCAGATTGGCGGCTGGTGGGACGAAGGAAGTTTCTTGCTGTTGTTCATCGCGGTCGTTACTTTGGCGCTTGAAGCTTGGATGATCATCGAGGCATTCTTGATGTTCCCTCAGGCGAAAGGAATTTTGGAGGAAGCCTTGCCGCCGTTGCCTGCAAAAGCTCAATCAGCAACCGCGACCGTCGGCACCAACGCGAGGTCGTGTTAAGTCGTAGAACGGAATTCATTCCGTTCGTCACACCGCGAAGGCGTTGGGGAATGCAACGTCAAGCGATTTTCGGCTGCCGGAATGAATTCCGGCCTACGCCTATCGCGGATCGATGAGAGTCGCTACGCCACGCCGACATCATTCTTGCGGGGTTCGACCTTGCCTTCGACTTCGATTGCTTTGTGCCCCTTGTAAGCACCGGGTTTCGCGAGGAACTTCGTTACGCCTTCGACCGCGACCTTCAACGATTTGTTGCTGTCGTGGTCGGTTGTAATGATGTCGCCGACGCGCAATCCGATCAAATCCGCCGTGCGGATCGAGCTTTCTGCCAGCGTCACGACCACTTCCACTTTCGAACGATCCAGCCGGTCGCTGATGGCTTCAATCGTGCGATTCGTCGCGCCGCCTCGCGCATAACCCACCCAGCTGTTGGAAGTCAGCTTGTTGCTGAAGCGTTCAATCGCATTGAACGGTATGCACAGATTCATCATGCCGCGAACATCGCCTAGTGTCAGCTCGAAGCTGACGAGCACAACGACTTCGTTCGGCGGAACGATCTGAACCAACTGCGGATTGCTTTCGACGCGTTCGACGCTCAGGTCGAGTTCGAGAACATTTTCCCAGGCGCGTCGCAACTCGATCATGAAGAGCGCGGTGATTCGCGAGACCAATCGCAGCTCGATCTCGGTGAGTGGACGACGCGACAGCGGGCCAGCTTGCTTACCGCCACCGAGCAGACGGTCGATGATCGGGTATAAGACAGACGGGTTGATATCCAGGATCAAATTGCCTTCGAGCGGCTCGGCTCGCAGCAAGTTGAAGCAGGTCGGATTTTCGAGGCTGAACACGAACTCGCTATACGTGAGTTGATCGACGCTGGTCAGCTTCACTTCCACGATCGTGCGCAGAAGCGCCGACAAAGCCGCTCCGAAGTTCCGCCCAAAGCCTTCATGCAACGACTGCAGAGCTCGCATTTGTTCTTTGCCGACACGTTCGGGGCGTTTGAAGTCGTACGGTGTCACCTTCTCGCGCGAGCGAGTTGCCGTAGGTGTAGGGCGAACCGGTCTGGCCAACGGTGCCGTGGCCGCCGCGGCGGACGGATCCATGGCGCTCAGCAGGCTTTCGACTTCGTCTTGACTTAGAACTTCATCTGGCATCTGTCACTCCAGAATCTCTGATTTCAGATTGTTAAATCTAAGATCTAAGATCTAAGATCTAAGATCTCAGATCTCAGATCTCAGATCTCAGATCTCAGATCTCAGATCTCAGATCTCAAATCTCAGATCTCAAATCTCAGATCTCAGATCTCAGATCTCAGATCTCAGATCTAAAAACCTCCTCACTCTCGAATGTGCCCATCGCCATAGGCTACATACTTGTAACTCGTTAACTCTTTCAATCCGCAGGGACCGCGAGCGTGAAACTTATCCGTGCTGATACCGATCTCGGCACCTAAGCCGAACTGACCACCGTCGTTAAACCGCGTGCTGGCGTTGATCATCACTGCCGCGCTGTCGACGCTCGCCGCAAACTTTCTGGCCGTTGCTAAATCAGCCGTCACGATGGCGTCGGTGTGGTGCGAACCATAACGGTTGATATGGGCAATCGCCTCGCCGGCGGAACCTACAACTTTTACCGAAATAATCGGACCGAGGAACTCCGTAGCGAAGTCTTCTTCCGTGGCCACGATCGCTTCTGGCACCAGCGCACAGGTCCGCTCATCGCCGCGAATCTCGATGCCGTTCGCAAGCAGGGCTTGTGCCAAACGCGGCAGGTATTCGGCAGCCACGTCCGCGTGAACGAGCAGCGACTCGCAAGCGTTGCAGACACCGAGCCGATGACACTTCGAGTTGACGGTGACCGATTCCGCCATATCGATGTCCGCAGCAACGTCAACGTACACGTGGCAATTGCCTTCAAAATGCTTGATCACGGGCATGGTGGCTTCGGCGGTAACACGCCGGATCAACCCTTCACCTCCGCGTGGGATGGCAACATCGATTAGTTCCGCCAGCGACAAAAAGTGCCCCACGGCCTCACGGTCCATCGTGCTGACAAGTTGTACTGCGTCGCTCGGCAAGCCGAACTCGGCGGCGGTGTCGGTGAGGATGTCTACGATCGCTCGGCTGGAGTGAGCCGCCTCTTTACCACCTCGCAAGATGACAGCATTGCCGCTCTTGATACAGATCGCTGCCGCGTCCGCTGTGACATTGGGTCGCGATTCGTAGATGAAGAAGACAACACCCAGCGGAACGCGAATTTTGGAAACTTCCAAACCGTTCGGACGGATTGACGACTCGATCACTTCACCGATCGGGTCGGGCAGTGCGGCGACTTCTTCGAGTCCCACTGCGATGCCTTCAATGCGATCGGGAGTCAGACGCAGACGATCGATCTGAGCGTCAGTGAGACCATAATCGGCCGCCGCGTCGAGATCTTGCTCGTTCGCAGCAATCAACTCAGCCTGACGTTGGCGAAGACGACGCGCCGACTCTTTGAGCCAGTTATTCTTCGCGGCTCCGTTAACGCTCACGAGCTCGACCGACGCAGCTTTAGCGCGGCGTGCAGTAGCGAGGCAATAGGCTTTCAGATCCTGTGTTTCGACGACGGACATACAAACTCACTCTGCGCAGCAAACTGTCTAGACAATTGACGGAAGTATCGGCCAAAGTGCAACCTGAGTCAATCTCACTCGGCGACGACGAAACGGGCGATTGGGTGCTGTAAGTCACGGCACGAGATCGCCTTACGCAATGGAGGAAGCGTCGAACTGATGTGGTCAATCGAGCTGCAATGGCTGCCATCGAAGCCGCCAACCGCCGCGAATGACTTTAGCAAGTCAACGTTTTCACTGGCCAGTCAGCTGTTTGCGAGAGCGTTTCGATTTGGCCTGGATCTCGTGTTCTTCGAGCAGGCGGCCGGCGGTGAGTGAATCTGGAATCTGAACCTTGACTGGCGTGGTCAAGTCGCCGTCGGGGAAGTGAACGTAGAATTGCCCTGTCTTCAATTTCGGAAAGTCTGTCGCGTTACCACCTCGGCTGGACATCAGTTCGGATAGTGTTTGCAGAGATGCCGGCGAGCTGGCTCGGCCGTAGTAGTGCGTCGCGCAGTTGCCGACGATCTTGGAGTCGATATCTTTCGGGTGCTGTGTGGCAAACACCATTCCGAGCTTGTACTTACGAGCTTGGGCCGCCAATCGCTGCAGGCTGGCCTTGCATGCTGACGAGCCTTGGCTCGGCACGAAGTCCTTGGCCTCGTCGATCACGAGTAATCCGCGTAGCGCGCGGCCGGCCGGTGGATGGGGATTCTTCTTGATCCACGAAAACAAGACCATGGCCAGCTGGTTCAAGAATTCGCGTTGAGCAGGCAACGTGGGCAGGCTAATTAGACTGATGCTTGAGATCCGCGTGCGTCCGCCCGCCTGATCGTCGCCGAACAGAACGGCGGGATCAAGCGACATGCCAGTGCTATTCAGCAGCGGATTCTGAGCAATGGCCACGCGCAGGCTATCCGCCATCTCGCGTGCCAACTTCGACTCGTTGGCGACATCCGGGCCCGCGCCTTCGGGAAGCTCCGTAAGTAATCTCACGTACGCCGGCAGCGACGAGTCGGTCGTTCGTTCGGCGAAGAATTGTAACGACTTGGCCAGGATGCCACGTTTCAGGTTGGCTCCACGCGACTTGCCGGAGGCCACCACGTCGCTCAAGGCTCCTTCCACCATCGAGACCGCTTGCTTCAATTCCTCGGCATCATCGCGCAAGGGCACGAAGTCCGGGATCGGCTCCAACCTCAAGGGATTTCCGCTTTCCCGGCCCGGAGTCCACACGATCATCTCGGTACGATCCGCCAGCAACTTGGCTTTCGCATCATCTCCGATTCGCCAGAAACGAGAAGGCTCAGCACGCAACTCGTCGAACGTCCCCATGTCCTGAGCACAATCAACGACCAGCGCAGGAATGCCTAACAGTGCCGCCTCTTCGACCAATCGCCGGACTGCAACCGTCTTTCCCGAACCAGCTCCACCCAGGATTAGCGTGTGTTTGGACAAGACACCGATCGGCATGGTGAGCATCTCGTCGGACTCGTCAGCCGACCGCACGCGGCTACCCAGCGGCAAGCGATCCGTCGGTTCATTGGTCGCCGCTGACGTTGCCGGCGGCAGGGATTGAGAATCGCGTACTTCCGACGATTGTTGGGCTTCCGCCAGCCCCGCGAGCATGTTCGTGGGAACCAACGCTTCGGCGAGTTGAGGAATCGACGTCAAGGGCCGACGCGTCTGCAGCCACGGGATCAACAGTGGGTCGTTTTCGGCGAGTAATTCACCGAGTGCGTGAAGAACTCTTAAGTCATGGTCATCGGGTCGCACAAGCTTGCCACCGCCTTGTACCAGTTGGTCGATGAGTTTCTGCGTGACCGCTCCGCCCGGAGTCGGACCTCGTCGCACGATCGCTAAGTGACGAAACGACAAGGCTGGGTCGATGCCCGAATGGGTGATCGCTGCTCGCAAGCGATTCTGAAAGGCCGATGCGTGTCGTTTCTCCAAGCCCCGCACGCAAAAATGCAACTCGCGGCCCAGCTCGTTGTGAAACACCAACCTTAAGCGAGCGTGCAACGGTTGGGCGTTGGTGCCACCTGCAAACTCGTGCTCGACAATCGGGTCGACGCCATTGGGAATCAGGTCTTCGTGTTCATGCACCCAGCAGCGAAGCGCGGCATCAAACAGCGGCGCGAGTCGTTGGTCCTCTTGCTGCTCGTCCAACAATGTCTCGATGTCGGCTTGATCTTGTAACCTGGCAAAACGCTGATCGAGCGGCAGGAACCGATCATGCGTCTCGCGGGGCTGGTCCACGGGCGACGGTGTAGTGTTTGCCGCATCGGCTGTGCTGAACGAGCTTACCTCTTCATTCGCACGCGACGTGCGCATCTGATTGACTTGGCGACGACATAGTTTGAGTGCCATGCGTGCGTTTTCATGGACAAGCTGGTCGAGTGCGGTTGGCGTGAAGGGCCACGTGGGATAAGGCGGCTGCCAATTCGCCTCCGCGTAGCCGGATTGCAAACGCTTCTTAATGATGTCGGTGGCATTCTTTCCGGTCGTGTTCGACAGCGTACGTGGATCTTCAAACCGATCCAAGAAGCTTGCCAAACAAATCTCCGGCAGCATGTTCCAGGTCGCCTCGATGCAGGACACAATCGGAAACGTCCACTCCAATTCATGCAACGCGGCAAAGCAGTTCCCGATCTGCTTCACAATCGAGTCGGATGTCGATTGTTCCCTGGCGTCTGTGTCCCGGACCTGCGGTGCCCCGATCTGTTGCACGATGGGGTCGAGTTGGTCGAAGGCCACAACCGTTGGCCCACTGAAGCTCATGTACCAGGCCAATCCGTTGAGGATTTCACTGGACGACGCGACGTCGCGTTGGAAACCTAAGTCGCGGCGGGCACTCGGCTCGAGTTGTTGGCCTTGCAGCCACGCATAGCCGATGCTTTGCACTTCCAAGTCCTGCGAATTCAGGCAGAAGGTGGCGCGGATGGCATCCTGGTGCTTGAGCGTTTGGGCCCGATGTTCCGTTTGAAGATGCTGGAGAATCCGTTGGACGGTCTGTTGAAGCATCTTCGGTTCGGATGAAGCAAGTAGCTCCAAGACAGCTTCGAGTGGCTGTTTGGGCCACAGGAAGGCGATGAACTTCCTGAGCAATGTTTCTTGCTGCGTCCGCCCTGGGTAAACCTCCTGTTGCAACGAGTCGAGGTAGCCTTGCAGGAGTGTCTCCCACACGTCGCGCACGTCCGTCATGTCGACCAGGACGAATGCCGCCCCGCTGGTCACGGTCAAGCGGCGAAGTTCTCTCAAAAGATGCGTCTTGCCCGAGCCGCCCGCGCCGATGATCGGCCAACCCATGATCGGCGCTTCTCGTTGCCGGTGAATCTCCGCTAGTTTCGTGACAAAGTCTGTTCGCAATCCGGCGTGCAAGTCCTGGACGTCGTAGTCGTTGTCGGTCCACACATCCTTCAGCCGGACGACGCAATCGAAGTCCACCGCGCCCAAGGCGTTTAATGCGGCCGGGTCCGCTAAAGTGGTAACTGACATGAATTCTCTCCCTGGAGATAGAGGATGTGGGATTCTGATCCGGCCGGAGTGCGCAAGACCGCTTCTCGATCCTCACTGCTGATTTCGTCAGGGTTGTCTAGCCGCATGGCCGTCAACGTGCCGTTGTCTTCCATCGCGAAGATCGCCTGGTCGACCTCCTCGCGCGAGAAGTCCGATAGCAGCGGTCGGAGGTTGGCAAGTCGGACCCGCCCACGTGTGTTTCCCGTGCCGAGTTGCAAACAAGCCGACTTAATGGCTTGTTCAACTTCAACCATTGAATGCCTTGTCGCTTTTTGTAGGTTCTCGAATTGCCGCGCTTGCTGAATTAGTTGGCCGATGGAAACGGTCTGATCCTGACTCTTGAAGTAGCTGGCCAAGACCTGCATCAGCTCCTGCAAAACACTTTGAGCACGCGGTGACCGTGTATTTAATGATTCGGTGAGATGCTCCTGGCACCACAGCCAACCGAGGTCAGTCAATTCCAAATAAATCGGTCGACCGGTCTCGCGCGTAAGTCCCTGCGTTGCCAGGATTTTACGTTTCCCCACCGGCACAAGCTTGACGCTCATGTCCTTTAGCAACATCCCGCCGCCTGGACTAACGGCCAGCAACCACAACACAAGACGTTGCATCGGTTCAAGTTCCGGCGACATCGGCGAGTTCCTTGGCTGAACGTTGCAGGAGGGCGTAAGCAATTAGCCGCGATCCGTGGGGAGGCAGAAACGGCTGAAGTTGATGCGTCACACGCTTCCATACCGAAATATTGCGTGAAACTGTTGAACTCTAGGTTACGATTTACACTTAATGCCGCCGCTTGGTGGAGCCCTAGTTGAGCGATGAAAGAACTGTCATTGCCGAATTCTAGAATTGCGATGTGCGTACGTTTAGCACGCTACTCCAGGATAGTTTTTTTGTGGGCTCGTTGTCGAATGGCTTGTTGGCTGTAGGCACGGCTCGGCCAGCATGATCGGTTCATTCTCGCCACCCTGGTAGAAATCCGAAGCTCAATGGCAGCACACTGTCTTATCCGGCGATTGAACCGCCGACAGAGCGTCACACCTCGCTTCTTCTTGCGCAACAATTGTTCCAACGGGATCGAAATAGGGGACGCAGCCAATTTGTTTCGGCAGAATAAAGAGCTGCTTCTCCCTAGTCCATTCTCTCGCAGTTCGCTTGCTCAGCTGGCGAGTTCGGCTGCGTGCGAAGCATCTTCGAGAAATGAGAAGTTGGTCGGCAATTTAGTTCGGAGTAGCGGGATTCCATGCGGCAGAACTTAGATGAACCAACGAATATAGGGAGACGACGAATGGCGCATGAACTTCCGGTGGGCATTCGTCGTCTCCCTATATTCGTTGGTCTATCGTTTTTGGGAGCGAGGAGCGAAAGGTGACAGCCGCCAAATCTGAGATGTCAAATCTCAGATGTCAAATCTGAGATGTCAAATCTCAGATCTCTGGAGAATATATTCGTAAGTGTCTCGCCTATATTTCCTTGAGTTTGTTGCTGGGAAGCTGCGGAGATGCTGCTGCGTCTGGCATCGTCCCGCGCTTGCCTGCGTGTTCTGCCCGGTCTGACGATCGATTGTTCACAACAGAGATCGCCGCCAACGACTCACCGAGCCAACTACGGAAATCGCAACTTTTTTCCAGCTTGCGGCAGATTCGCGCGACACGCTTGATTCGTTGCGGCGGGGAGAAACAATCCCCGCAACGAAGCGCCGGCCTGACGATGAACTGCGAACGCAGATTGGTCGCCCGACTCGCTGCCGCTACGTCTCAGACGAATCGAAGAAAGTGGCGCTATCCAACTAATCTGCGGCGGCAGTAACTGGTTCTGCGTCTTCGACTCCCAACCACTTGGGTAGCCGCGACTGATACGCCGTCGCCAGATGCGGCTTGAGGGTCGTTTGACGATCAGTCCCGACAAGCAGTACGCGCCCTTGATCGCAGTCCAGGGCAACGCTGATCTGTTGATCGCCATCGGCAAACCGCAAGACGTACTGCCAGTTAGACGGCCCGCTGGGGATCTCATTCCAGAGAAAGCTGGCGTCTTCGATCAAGGCTTGCCGCGCGTGAACGAGGCCGGGAGTTGCGGTTATGTCTTTCGATGCAGAAACCTCATGCGGTTCACCCTGGATCTGAATCGTTTCCATGTCATCCGCTTCGGGGGGAGCAAGTTTCATGACTTTCACGAGTGGAGCGTAGCGAATCATTTCGGCCGCTTCGGCTCCCCAAAACTCCACGCACTGTCGGCCCTGCGTGAAGTGATGCCACCAAGCATAGCCACCCATCACCGCTGACAAGCCGAAGATGAAGACAATGACGAGCTTTCCCTGATTCAAAGACTTGTTCCTCAATGTACTACGGCGTTCCGAGGCGGTCATTATTCATGTTCGACGGGCTCCGAGACCCATCGCACAAAGTTCTAGCCGAAGATCTCCGCGAACGCATCGCGATACGCGTTTTCGTCGGACGGGAACAACGAGTCGAAATCGAGCTCGTTGACCGCGCCACGTTGAAAGCGACGCTTCTCGAACACCGGCATCGTCAAGCCAGTGATCGCTTCAATGCCGCGCCGAGTGATCTCGCCCTTCAAGGCATACAACCGATCGTGGTTCCAGTCCGTCAATTCGATGAAAGGAATCGATTCGGCGACACCAATCACGTTGGGCAAAGCATAGGGGCTGAACCCCTGGAAGCCAAGGACTCGCCCCGGTGCATAGGTGCGAACGTGTCCGCGACTTTGCCCGCCAGAAAACACCAGCGAGTGCTTGATTGCATGCACGCCCCAGCCTTCCTGATAGAGCATCAGGTTGTTCAAGACGCTGCGAATCGTGAGTTCGGAATTCTCTTCGATGGGATAATCTTTCAAATTCTCATCGCCGCCGTCGCCATCGACAAGGAACTTCCAGTCCGGGTAGCGGTCGCGGATCCCTTGGCAGATGGCCAGTGTCATTGTCGCGGCTTGAACATCGAGCGGCTTATAGTCCTCGATGGCTCGGATGGCGTTCCGGAAATCCACTTGTTCGCGTGCGACATCGATGACTTCCAAAAACATCGCGAGATCAAGCTGTTCGAGGAACTGCTTGGCCTGCTGAGCATCATCACCGCCTTCGACCGACAGCGTAAACGCTTTCAACCTGGCCGGGGATTCGCCGCGTTTTAGCAGCAAATGATACAGCAGTAGGAAGACCGCTCCGCTGTCGATCCCGCCCGAGAACAGGACACCAATCGGCTCCTTGGTATCGATCCGATCCAGCCATTGCTGACACTCATCGGCGAGTGCCCCGATGTAAGCCTGACCGATTTCGTCCAAGTCGGGCGACAGAGAGTTTCGCTCGGGGGTAAAGTATCGCGTGTAGGTTGGATTAGGATCGGGGCAGCCGACCAGAAGAATCTCGACGACATAGTGAGCTGGCACCATGCGCGTGTACGATGGATGAAACTGATCGCCGAGCCCGTCTCGTTCCAACTGTTTCTTGATCTCTTCCATCCGCTCGGCCACGATCAAGCACGGCCCCGCAACTTGCTTGGCCAGAAAGTAACGCATGGGGCGACCGATCGACCTCGCCAAGCGAACGACGTGGCCTTGCTTTTGAATGATGGCAAACTGACCGTCGATGGCTCGAACCCGTGCTGGATCTCCCGAAGCCACCGCAGCGGCCGCTTCCTCGTTCGTCATATTAAGAAGGACGTTGGCGTTCGGGTCGATCAGATCTACGAGTCGTTCGACGGTAGTTACGGTGGGCATATTCGGGGAACTCGCATTAGTAGATTGAATCATTGGCAACGCGTTCAGGCTGCGGTGCTATTCTGTGATCATACGCCCATTTGTGCAACTCGGCTCGACCTTCGCACGCATTGGTCGGCGTACTCCTTGATGGACCAAGACGTAAGCCGCGACTAGACTATTTCGCATTCACTAATCGGAAACGAAGTTTGTCTTGGTGGAACGGATGTTAGAGATCAATCGTGTCACAGCGGCCGTTCTGCATGTGGCGATTCTATTCGCTGGTCAATTCGCTGGGTCCGCTGAATTCAATCAGAGCTGGCTCGATCCGGATGGCATTTCTGGAAAACTACTGATCTGTGGCGGCGGCGGCGAGTTACCGGAACGAATCCTCGATCGATTTCGAGAGTTAGCTGGCGGCACCGAGGCGAGATTGGTGATCATCCCGACGGCCAGCGAGACGGTGGACGAGTCGACCGAGAAAGAGACTGTGGAGTTCTGGCAGGCGCGAGACGTTGCGTCCATCCACGTACTACATACGCGAGCGAAAGAAGTTGCCGATAGCCCAGAGTTCGTGAAGCCTTTGCAGGAAGCGACGGGCGTTTGGTTCGGCGGAGGGCAGCAATCTCGAATCGCAGACGCCTACGTCGGCACAGCGGTCGAACGCGAGTTGGATGCGTTGCTCAAACGAGGCGGGGTTATCGCGGGGACGTCCGCCGGAGCCGCGATCCAATCCAAGCTGATGATCGCGGGCGGCAATCCGGTGGCAAAGCTCCAGACCGGCTTCGACCTCTTGCCAGGCAGTGTCATCGATCAACACTTTCGCCAACGTAAACGGCAGCCGAGACTCGTGCGCGTCCTGGAAGAGCATCCCGGACATGTGGGCTTCGGTGTGGACGAAGCCACAGCGCTGCTCGTAGATGGCCGCGAAATCGAAGTCATCGGCGACAACATGGTGACGATTTGTCTGGCCGCTGGCGAAAACCGCGAAGCACTGTCCCTGGAGCTCGAAGAAGGCAACATCGCTGACCTGACGGCATTGCGCCGCGCCGCGCGTGATCGCGCCGGAGCGGCCTTTCCGCTCGTCGAAACACACGCGCCCAGTGTCCCCAGCGGATCGCTCGTGATTGGTGGAGGGGGCGGTATGCCGGACGAAGTGATCTCAAAGTTCATCGAGTTGGCGGGTGGTCCTGATTCGTTGATCGTTGTGTTGCCAACGGCAGCGCCCGATCCGCTCCCGAAGCATAATTCGGACGAAAAGATGTTCCGACGTGCCGGCGCGACGAATGTCACCGTGCTCCCGCAACGCAGTCGAGCCGAAGTCGAGGGTGCCGAGTTCGTTGACAAGCTGAAGGAGGCTCGCGGAGTTTGGTTCGGTGGAGGCCGACAATGGCGATTTGTCGATGCCTATGAGAACACGACGGCTTACGACTTGTTCCACGATGTGTTGCGGCGAGGCGGGGTGATCGGTGGAAGTTCCGCCGGAGCCTCGATTCAAGGCGAGTACCTTGCCCGCGGCAGCCCGCTCGGCAACGCAGACATCATGGCGGAGGGCTACGAACGCGGTTTCAACTTCCTGCCAGGCGTCGCGATCGACCAGCACTTCACGCAACGCGGTCGTGCTCCCGAGATGGCTAAGCTGATCGACCGCTTCCCGCAGTTGCTGGGCATCGGCATTGATGAATCAACTGCGCTCGTGGTCCAGGGCACATCGTTCGTGGTAGTTGGAAAGCACAGCGTCCATATCTTTACCCAGCCGGCGCAGCCAGGCGAGAGGCAAGTGGTTCGATCCTTGTCTCCTGGCGTGTTGAATGAGTTCCGCAAGTTGCCCCCAGCCACCCAGAATTGAAGAGACAATTCTACATTTCAAAAAAATGCTTGACTTTGTTTGGCGTTTTGATTTAACTTGCCACTGCGCGGTCGCGTCGTCTAACTAGCATCGTACTAATCTGTCAGTCGGATTCCAGATTGTTTGATCGGCGTTCCGATCCCAATATAGTGATTACGGGATTAAAAATAAGATTGTTTGTGTCACATTTTTTGTTTTTCGTTTTTACAAGGAGTCTGTCGATGTCAATGAGTGTTCGAGTAAATCGCAAACCGCGCGGCTTCACCTTGGTCGAGCTGTTGGTGGTGATTGCCATCATCGGCATCTTGGTGGCTTTGTTGCTGCCGGCTGTACAAGCTGCTCGCGAGGCGGCCCGGCGGATGCAGTGCAGTAATAACATGAAGCAGCAAGGACTCGCGTTACAGAATCATCACGATACCCTGAAGGCATTTCCATGTGGTGGCGCTGGTACTTCGTGGTGGATCAATACGAACTTGTCAGGAGAAACTTGGGGGCATTCGCAATGGGTCAACCTTCTGCCATACATGGAACAGGGGCCCATGTACGACAAGCTTAAATGGGGAGTCAATCCACAACCAAGTCCTCCCATCAATTCCGGGTGGGATTCGAATTCCGCCGTGTGGACAGACGCGCGGATTGGCATGTTGATATGCCCATCTTCAGATCTCGAGAACAGAGGCCCCTGGAATAATTTCTCGAGCTGTTACATGGGCATTGCAGGAGCCGCCCCGATGCAGTTCGGGCCGAAGCCAACGGGAAGGTTCCAGGACACGGCAGGTATGGAACATAATAATGACGGTGACTGGGGGATCACCTCCGGTCGCGGCATGATTCCGAATTGCACTAGGAACAACCTGCCGGCAGACAAGAGTGGACCGCAGGTTTTGGGCAAGAACATGAAAGATTGCAAAGACGGCACCTCGAACACGATCATCGTGGGCGAGATGAGCGATTTCGTCTGGGATGCTGCCGGGGTCAACAAGGCCGACCGTCGTCCCGGACGAAACTGGGGATGGCACATGGGAGGCTTGACTGGCTGGCGGGACTGGGCTCCGCACACGAACAATGTCACCCTTCGCTATGGACCAAACGCGAAGGTATTGGGGCAGCAGGGTGTGGACGACTGGACTGCCTGGGCTGACGCGTCGCCAGCCAATCCGCCGCTCACCTCAGCCCACCCGGGAGGTGTCATGGTCCTAAGGACGGATGGATCTGTTCAATTCATGAGCGAAACCATCGATTTGGATGTAATGGTCCTTCAGGCGGTGAGAAATGACGGCCTCTCCTTTGCTGATAATTAGATTAAGATGCCACCCGCGTGTCCCGTAGCGACTGGGGACACGCGGGCCTTTTGGTCCGAGCCGTCACCCGCGAATATAAAGCTGGCGTTCTCGTTGAATTTCAAGCAATAGTGTTGAATGATGCACAAAGTTCTTTGGAAAAGATGGACATAGTTATGAAACGCGTTTTGTTGTTTGTGATCCTGATGCTGACATTGTCGTTCTCCCTCCCCGGTTGCGGTGCCAAGGCACCGTCACCCGAAGTACAGAAGCAGCAGACGGAGGAAGCATTGGCGAATACACAGAAAGGAATGGAAGCAATGAAGGACGCCATGAAGCAGATCGATGCGGGGAAAGCAAAGAAATAGTTTCTAACCTTGGACAAGCGAACACACCGCGCTGAAAGAGGTCAGCGCGGGCCGCGCGACGGCAGCCCCCAACGCGAGGCAGCAACGAACCTAATTGAGTGTGGCTCTGTCCCGCGCCGCAACTCGATACGGGGCGATGTGAGGTAGGCTTGCACAACGGAAGAGTCTTCGGGCGAACTGCGGCGAGCCCGAATGGTCGGCGCGAAGTGTAATTGGTTCGCTGGCGAGCTCCTGTACTGGCATTCAACCAAATCAAGAACTGATCATCGTCGAGGGCAATGCTCGTGTGTTCTTGCGACACTGATCTTGTCGCGATCATTCAGAATTGCGTAAACGAAGAGGTTTGTACTCGCCCGTAAACCACCTGGCGACGTCGCTCTTGTAGTGCTTCGAGAAGCGGCTTTCGCTGGGGCCGCCAGGCAGGTTGGTCCAGGCTTCGTCGGTGCCGAGATCGGTGACGAAGTGATAGGAAGGGGCAAACGTCGACTCGCGCGTAGCGGTTTGCAGGACGTGGCCCTGGAAAGGCGTCGCGTGGTTGCCAGGCATCGGATATCGGCGGCTGTTGAATCCGAGCATGCGACCGACTTGATGGTTGCCAAAGAAGCGGTCGGTAAAGTGGAAGTTGTTGACGCTGGACCACGGTTGATCAGGCTCGTTCTCGGTTCGCTCGCCTGCGCGTCGAATCAACTCGCCTTTATTACGACCGCGCCACCAGATCGACGCCTCGCGTTTCAACATCCGATCCGCCGCCGCCAGAACCATCATCGAATAGCCGGCTCGCGTGCAGATGTAGAGCATCCGCCGCCAACCGATTCCCTGCTCGTGTCCCAGCACTTCCACGATCACGTTACGGTAGAGCTTCTGAAATAGCGAGGCTCCGGTGCTGTTCGGCGCGTAGGAGTAATCCCACTCCGACAAGATCGCTTTGACGCGTCCGTCTGGCAAATGAGGCAAGAATATGGCCAACAGATCGCGAGC
>CAUJKL010000528.1 GCA_963204995.1 Planctomycetota bacterium
CGCTTGTTTAAGGACTAGTAAAGCCCTTATAGTGGCGCTGACCAACTAGCCAGAGCCTCTCTGACGAAACGCAACCATGGACGTCAAACGCGAAGACCCTGCTGAAACGCTAACGTCCGATCACTCTGGCGTTGAAGTTGAAGCGCTGCGGGAAGAACTTTGCGAAGCTCAAGCAGCGCTCCGTGAGTCGGAAGAGAGGCTTCGCACACTCTTCGCCTATGCTCCCGAAGCGATTGTGATGCTCGACGCCGAAACGGGCCGGTTCATCGATGTGAACCCTCGGGCGGAGGCATTGTTCGGACTTTCGCGAGAACGACTCGCCGAACTTGGGCCGGTGGACGTGAGCCCACCTTACCAGCCAGGCGGTGCGTCTTCACTCGAATCCGCGATCGCTCACGTCCAGGCAGCACTCGACGGCACGGAGTTGACCTTCGAATGGTGGCACCGCAACGCCGAAGGACAACAGCTTCCGTGCGAAGTGCGGCTGGTGCGCATGCCTTGGGGCAGCCGCAACGTGATCCGAGGTAGTATTACCGAGATCAGCGTGCGCAAACAATTTGAGCTGTGTGAGCGAGGGCGTTCTCAAGTCTTGGAGCGGATTGCTCGCGGCGACTCGTTGAGCGACGTGCTGCAGACGCTCGTCAAGACGATCGAAGAGCTGCTTCCGGGGATGGTTTGTTCCGTTCTGATCCTCGACCAAGAGACGCGTTGTTTGCATTTCGGTGCCGCTCCCAGCTTGCCGCAATTCTATAACGATGCAGTGGAAGGATTGAAAGCGGGTCCGGCGACCGGTTCGTGTGGCACGGCGGCGCATACGGGGAAACGCGTGATCGTGGCAGACATCAGAAACCATCCGTACTGGGCGGCCTACCTCCCGATCATCGAACGGCTTGACGTCAGGGCTTGCTGGTCCGAGCCGATCATCTCCCTGGAATCTACCGTCCTGGGCACGTTTGCCATGTACTATTGTGAGCCACGTGAGCCCGTCCAATTGGAACTGGATGTTATCGAGACTTCTGCGCAGCTTGCCGCCATCGCCATCGAGCATGACAGGACGAAGAAGTTACTGAGCGATGTGAACGCATCGCTGGAACGTCGCGTCGCAAGCCGCACGCAGGCTTTGGCCGAAGCCAACAAAGAACTAGAACGCAGCAACGACGAATTGCGCCAGTTCGCCTACATTGCCTCGCACGACCTGCAAGAACCGCTGCGGATGGTGACGAACTTCGGTCAATTGTTGCAACGCAAGATACAGGTCGGTGCGGATGCCGAATCGGCGGAGTATCTGGGCTATGTCGTCGAAGGTGGGCAACGGATGCAGGCGCTCATCGACGACTTGCTTGAGTATTCCGAGATCGGGTATCAGTCGCGACCCTTTCAAGCAGTGAAGCTAGACCGCGTCGTACAACTTGTACTCGCGAATCTCCGAGCATCGGTGCAGGATACTCAAGCAGAGATCACCTATGGTGAACTGCCGACTGTCGTGGGCGATAAACCGCAACTCGTTCAATTGCTCCAAAACCTCATCGGCAACGCCATCAAATTTCACGACCAGCCGCCTCCTAAAATTCATCTCACGGCGGAGCAAAATGGCGCAGAGTGGTTAGTCTCCGTTCGAGACAATGGTATCGGGATCGCTCCCGAGTTCTACTCGCGTATCTTTGAATTCTTCCGGCGGCTTCACAACCGAGACCGATTTCCTGGAACGGGCATCGGGCTGGCGATCTGCAAACGGGTCGTCGAGCGACATGGCGGTCGCATCTGGGTCGAGTCGACACTCGGCGAGGGCAGCACATTCTTCTTCACGTTACCGATGAGGGATGTCAAGTGAACACCGCAGGATCAGATCCGAGCTCTTTCGACATTCTCGTCGTGGAAGACAATCGGGCAGATGTCGTGTTGCTCAGCAAAGCCTTCGAAGAAGAACGCGCGGACTGCTGCCTGCACGTGGCCAAGAATGGCGATGAAGCAATCGCCTTTCTTCGTCAGCAGGAACCCTTCGCCGACGCGCCTCGCCCGGCGATCGTTTTATTGGACTTGAATCTGCCGGGCCGCGATGGCTGCGAAGTTCTCGAAATCGTCAAAACTACGGAGGCACTACGACGAATTCCGGTCATCGTCCTGACCAGTTCCCGATCGGACATCGACGTTCGCCAATCTTATGACTTGCATGCGAATGCCTATATGACGAAGGCGGCCTCCTTCGACGAGCTGGTCGAACTCGTCCGGCAGATCAGCAACTACTGGCTATCCGCCGTGCGACTGCCGCCGAACTGAGCTGCCCACTACAAGGCAGCTGTCTCGGACAATAGGATGGGGCCATGTCCGAACCTCTATCAGAACCGTTTACGCTTGATTTGGATCGTGGCCGCAGGTGCGGCTTTCCCGAAGTCGTGTTCGGCGAGGGTAAGTGTGTCACCACACTGTCGTCGATTTTTGCGCGACTGCTCGCCGATGGTATCGAAGTCTTGGCGACGCGCATCGCAAGCGAGAAGTCCGCCGAGTTGCTCAAGACCTTTCCCGGCGGCAAGTACAACGAACAAGCACGAACGTTCCGGCTGGCGGTTGATGAGAAGCAGCCCAAGGCAAAGCGAGGTCGCGTCGTCGTGGTCACTGCGGGAACCAGCGACTTGCCGGTCGCCGAAGAGGCGTTTGAAACGCTCGATTGGATGAACGTCGAGGCGTCGATCATTCACGACGTCGGAGTCGCCGGCCCGCACCGGTTGCCGGAGAAGGTCGGCCAACTGCGAGGCTGCGACGCGGTCGTCGTGGTGGCAGGAATGGAAGGGGCGTTGCCCAGCGTTGTCGGCGGTTATGTCGATTGTCCGGTGATCGCAGTTCCCACCAGTGTTGGCTACGGAGCGAATCTGGGCGGTATATCGGCGCTGCTCAGCATGTTGAACAGCTGCGCCGCGAATGTGACCGTCGTCAACATCGATGCCGGTTTCAAAGGCGGATACGTTGCGGGGTTGATCGCGTCGAGAGCGGGGCAGGGGAGGGGAGCAGGCGACGAAGAGAGGGGGAGACAAAGAGAGGGGGAGACGGAGAGAACGAAGAGCGCGGGAGCGAGCGATGGGTGATTCGACGACGAATACACATTCGGATTTGCCGATGCTGCCACCGCGTTCAGCAGACAGCCACAAAGGAGATTATGGCAAGGTCTTGTTGATCGGCGGGTCGCGCGGGATGAGCGGCGCGATCGCGCTGGCGGGGATGGCGTGCTTGCGGTCTGGCGCAGGATTGGTGACGCTTGCCGTACCAGACGTGTGCCTCGACGTGGTCGCGTCCTTCGAACCGTCTTACATGACCGTCCCGTTGCCCTGCGATGAACGCGGGCGATTGAGTGTTGCGGCTCAAGAACAACTGGCCGAGTTGGCAGACGCGGCAACGTGCATTGCGTGTGGTCCTGGACTCGGTCGCTCACCACGCATCACGGATCTCGTGGCCTGGATGTATGAAGTGCTGCCGCAACCCATCGTATTCGATGCAGACGCTTTATATGCGTTGTCAGCGCGTCACGATCGATTGGACGACGCAGCTGGCCCACGCATCCTGACACCGCATCTTGGCGAATTCAAGCGTCTAGTTGCCGATGACGAAATCGATCGTGAAAAAGCCGAACAGTACGCCGCACAACTTGCCATCCGACGACGTGTGATCATCCTCCTGAAGGGACACCGAACCGTGATCACGGACGGTCAACGCTCCGTTCACAACCGCACTGGTAATCCCGGCATGGCGACCGGTGGATCGGGCGATGTTCTTACCGGCATCATTTCGGCCTTGATCGGCCAGGGACTCGCTCCGTTTGAGGCAGCACGACTTGGTGCGCACGTCCACGGCTTGGCGGGCGACTTGGCGGCGGCAAAGCTGGGTGCGATTTCGATGATCGCAAGCGATCTTGTCGCGCAACTGCCAGCCGCGTTCTTATCACTGGAACGCCAACAAGACGAAAAGGCATAACGCGTGAAGCTGGTTCGTAACCTCAATGAGTTGCCCACCACGTTGCGTGGTGGCGCTGTCTCGATTGGGAATTTTGATGGCGTTCATCAAGGACACGCACGGATCGTCGAGACTTTACACGCACAGGCGGCAGCGGTCGGCGGTCCGTCCATCGTCTTTACCTTCGACCCACACCCCGTGCGATTGCTACGTCCCAACGAAGTGCCACCTCCCTTGACTTGGTCCGATCGCAAAGCGGACTTGATCAGAGAACTAGATGTCGATGGGATGGTCGTGTATCCCACTGACGAGAAACTGCTGGCGTTGACGCCGCAGGAATTCTTTCGCCAGATTGTGGTCGAACAACTCGGCGCGCGGGCCATGGTCGAGGGCCCGAACTTCTTCTTCGGCAAGGATCGTGCAGGCGATATCGAAGTGTTGCGATCGCTGTGTGCCGCGAGCGATATAACGCTGGAAGTCGTGCAGCCACTGACCGTGGGTACCGAGTACGTTTCGAGCAGCCGCATTCGTCGATTGATCGAAACCGGCGACGTCGGGCAGGCTGCGGAGATGCTGACACGCCCGTACCGAATCCGTGGCATGGTAACTCATGGCGCGGGACGAGGCGCGAAGCTGGGTTTTCCAACCGCCAACATCGACGCGATCGACACGATCTTGCCCGCGATTGGCGTGTATGCCGGCTGGGCATTCTTCGGAAATGAGCGGTGGCCAGCGGCCGTCAATATTGGCCCAAATCCTACGTTTGGCGAGGATCGGCTGAAGGTAGAAGCTCACCTGATTGGCTACGCCGGCTCGCTCTACGGCCAGCCGCTGGAGGTTGACTTTCTGGCACGCGTACGCGAGACTCGCCGTTTCGCCTCTGTCGAAGAACTCCAGCAACAACTCGCCAGCGACGTTCGGGAAGTCGAACATCGAACATCGAGATTTGAGACCTGAAATCTGAAATCTGAGATTTGAGATTTGAGATTTGAAATTATTAATTGTTTCACCCTTCACCCTTCACCCTTCACCCTTCACCCTTCACCCTTCCTCCCTCCTGACACTCAACTGGTCCCGCTTCGCGGAAATCATCCACGCTCACGAACGATTCCTGCTCACCAGTCACATTCGTCCCGATTGTGACGCTCTGGGGAGTGAGCTTGGCATGGCTCTCATCCTCGAAGCGTTGGGCAAGCGAGTCACGATCGTCAACGGCATGGAGACACCGCCAAACATCGCTTTTATCGATCCCGACAAACGAATCAAAGTAATTGGTGAGAGTATTCATCTCGAAGACCTCGACGATATCGAAGTGCTGATGGTGCTTGATACGAGCGCTTGGGCGCAACTCGGCCCCATGGGCGATGTGTTGCGTGCGACAAAAGCGAAAAAGATCGTCGTCGATCACCATGTCAGTGAAGATGATCTCGAGGCGGAAGCGTTCAAGAACACGAGCGCAGAGGCGACGGGAAGACTCGTTGTCGAAGCGGCAGAGGCGTTGGGCGTCGCGTTGACACCCGAAATGGCGATGCCGATCTTTGCGGCACTCGCGACCGATACGGGTTGGTTCCGATTTGGCTCGGTGACGAGCGGAACGTATCAGATTGCCGCCAAACTATTGGAGGCAGGTGCGTCGCCGCCCGCGATCTATCGTGAACTTTATGAGCAAGACACTTTGGGTCGAGTGAAACTTCGCGGCATCATCTTGTCGCGAACGGACACCGAACTGGATGGCAGACTCGCCCATACTTACGTGCTCAAAGAAGATTTCGCGCAAGCCGGTGCCTTGCCTGCCGATACCGAAGACGCCATCAACATGACACTGGCGATTGCAGGCGTACAGTTCGCGGTCATCTTTGTCGAACAAGTCACAGGCGGGTTCAAGCTGAGTTTCCGCAGCCGTTGTCATGTTCAGTGCAATCAGATCGCCGAACGATTCAACGGCGGTGGGCATAAAGCCGCGGCCGGGGCGTTCATTGAAGGCTCGTTCGCCGAGGCTCAGCCGAAAGTTCTTGACGTCGTTCGCGACGCCATGCGATAATTCAACAACCTGTGCGGTTTCGCACACTCGCCGTTTGCTGTGTCAGATCGCTGGCGTAGAGCCCAGGGCACGGCCCACCCACGCGATCCCTGCCGTTTCAAAGTTATTGCGGGCAATGGAGTTGACTATGGCCGACTCGTCACCGGATGTCGCTGAAAATACCGTTGAAAGTGGAGACGAGAATCGTCGCGGATTCACCACGCGTTTGCTCGCGCTCGTTTGTGGTGGAATCGCCGGGGCGATTCCCTTCCTTTCCGGGTTGGTCGTGATTCTTGATCCGCTTCGCCGTAAAGCCAGCGGCAAGGGATTCCTCCGAGTGGCGACGTTAGATTCGGTCCCCGATGACGGGATTGCCAGATACTTTCCGGTCGTCACCGATCGCACCGACGCTTGGAATCGCTATCTCGACGAACCCATTGGTGCCGTCTTCTTGCTCCGCGAACCCGGTTCAACGGAATTGCAATGCCTCAACGTTAAGTGCCCACACGCTGGCTGCAACGTCGACTTTATCATTCCGAGTAAGACATTTCACTGCCCGTGCCACGACAGCAATTTCGAGGCCAGCGGCGCGAGGATCAATCCCGAATCCTGTCCCAGTCCACGCGATTTGGACACGCTGGTCGTCGACCAAGAACGGCTGAAAGATGGTGAAGTGTGGGTCGATTTCAAGAATTTTCTCACTGCGACTTCTGACAAGATTGAAAACCAATGAACAATCTTCTAGCTTGGCTTGACGATCGAACCGGGTACAAGTCGCTGATCGACGAAGCGTTGTACGAGAATATCCCCGGCGGATCACGTTGGCGTTACGTGTGGGGTAGCACGCTGGTGTTTACCTTTTCCGTGCAAGTGATCACGGGCCTCTTCCTGTGGATGTGTTACAGCCCCAGCTCGCGATCCGCGTGGGAAAGCGTGTACTACATTCAATACGAAATGCAAGGCGGTTGGTTGCTGCGTGGAATTCATCACTTCACGGCGCAAGCCATGATCGTCCTCTTGGCGTTGCATCTCGTGCAGGTCGTGATCGATGGTGCCTACAAGGCACCGCGAGAAGTCAATTTCTGGCTAGGCTTGCTCCTGATGCAGATTGTTCTGGGACTGGCGCTCACGGGTTACCTGTTGCCGTGGGACCAGAAAGGATTTTGGGCAACCAACGTTGCGACCAACTTAATGGTACTCGTGCCCGTGGTCGGCTCAGACCTTCAGAAAATTGTCGTGGGCGGACCGACTTACGGGCATGCCACGCTGACACGTTTCTTTGCCTTGCACGCCGGAGTACTGCCGGGCTTGTTGATCATGATGCTGGGTTTGCACATTGCCGTCTTCCGGCGACATGGCATCAAAGCCGCCAGCTTGGACAAACGCCCCGATCAAAAATTCTGGCCAGACCAAGTCTTGAAGGATGCCGTCGCCTGCCTCGCGGTGCTAGCCGTGATCTTGTTTTTTGTCGTTCGCGGCGCGTGGCATGAAGGGCACGCTGGCGCTCCGATTGAGTCGCGTTTAGGGGCCGAGTTAGGATCGCCTGCGGATCCGGCGAGTCCGTACTCAGCGGCCAGACCCGAGTGGTACTTTCTGTTTTTGTTTCAGTTTTTGAAGTACTTCCACGGTGAAACGGAAGTTCTGGGAGCGATTGTCATTCCCGGCATGGTGATGGGGATGCTATTTCTCATGCCGTTCATCGGTCGCTGGAAGCTGGGGCACGGGTTCAATGTCGGATTGCTGGTCATGCTGGGAATAGGAGTGGCCGCGTTGACCGGCATCGCGATGGTCGAAGATCGTGGCGACGAGACATATCAAAAGGCGGTCGAGACCGCAGAAGAAGATGGGGCGAGAGCGATTGAACTTGCACAATCTCCTCGAGGCATCCCGGACATTGGTGCCACTTCCCTGTTGCGAAACGACCCGAAGACACAAGGGCCAATCTTGTTCACGCGGCACTGCGCCAGTTGCCATGCTCACGAAGCTCCAGTCGACCAGGCGAATGGAGATCGACACTCTATCAGCCCGCGAAACCCGTCGGCTCCCGACTTATACCGGTTTGGCAACCGCGATTGGATCACCGGCTTTCTGAATCCGGTTCAGATCGATCAAGGCACACGTTTCTTTGCGACGACCTCACACAAAGACGGTGACATGGTGTCCTTTGTCAAAGACACGTTGACCGACCCCGAGCAATGGACCAAGCAGCAGATCGATGCCGTCATTACAGCACTCGTTGCCGAAGCCGGTATCGAGACGCTAGACCCGAGCAACGAAAAGCTGCAGGCCCAGATCGAGCAAGGCCGTGCGTTGCTGAAAGATACGGAGCGGTGTGCGATGTGTCACAAATTCTACGACGAGAACGAAGACGCCTACGGCCCCGACCTCACGGGATATCGTTCGCGGCAGTGGACCATCGACTTCATAAAAAACCCATCACATGAACGTTTCTACGGCGACAACAACGACCGCATGCCTGCTTATGGCAAGGATCCGGACAATCCACAGAACAACATCCTCACACAACGCGAGATCGAGCTGATGGTCGATTGGCTGCGCGGTGATTGGTACGAACGAGGGCAGGAAACCAGCGAATAGGCGTCGGTTAACTCACTTCGTTGAAAACTCGCCTTCGTGCGGTGGAAGCTGATGGGACTTGAAAAGTTCGCCATAGGTTACTCTCGACGCTGACTTCATCGCCTCGACCTTGATCATGGCTTCGACGAGTTCTTTTAATACTTTTTCTTCTTCTGCCGCCTTGGCGTCTTTTCCGCCCTTGCGCGCTTCGTCGAGCCGTTGTTGGACGTTGCCGGGGATCAGCTTCCCGAGTTCGTTGCCGTAAGAGTTTACGACATCCTTTTTCTTATCCTTCACGTGGCAAACGTAGCAGCCATCCGCGCGAAAGGCCGCTTTAAACTCTTCGCTTCCACTATCTTTCACGTACTGCTCGTCAAACGATTTCTTGAACGGCGAGGTTGCCCGCGCCAACTGCGGAATTGAAAACAGGGCCAGTAGCGAACAAGCCAGTACCGAAAGTTGAAGATTCATCGTTGCTCCTTAGTCATGGGCACTTGTGCCAAAACGCACACTGCAACTGTGCTATCCAGCACGTTTATTTGGGAAGCGTGCAAGGTTTTGGTTACGGTGTATTGAGGTGTGAAAACAAAGGTGTTCGTCGTGGAGGAAAAATCCTGAAGCAGCGTCTCGTCACGCAACTTCGGGTTTCACGGCTTTCTCGGTATGCAACTTGCGTGCCTACCCAAGGCATCGAACTAGTTCGCAGTTCTTACGACAGGAACCTCGGCTAGTTCGCCCCACCTTGTGAGTTTCCCGCCATGAATCGTCGCTCCCTGCTGAAATGGACCAGTCGAATTATCGGCTGGACTTGTGCTCTCGTTGTTGCAATCCCTGGGGTCAGCTTCATTACGGCTCCACTTCGCCGACGCAGTTCGAGCGGTGCGATTACACAGCGCGTCGCGAAACTCAAGAACTTGCGAGTCGGTGAGCCGACGCAAGTCGCGATCACCGGGAGTCGTCAAGATGCCTGGGTTCACTACGACGAGGAAGTCGTTGGCCGAGCATGGATCGTGCGCGAGACCGATGATGCCGTTGCTCCGGAAGCGACGCGCGTAAAAGCCTTCAGTTCGGTTTGCCCGCACCTCGGTTGTGCCGTGCAGTTTAATGCCGAGCGAGGCTTCAATTGTCCGTGTCATAAGGCGTTCTTCGAACTGACGGGGCAACCCGTACCGGACGCCCAGCTGGGCTATAAGAATCCCACGCCGCGACAACTCGACGACCTGGAATGCCAAATCGTAGAGGACGTGGAATCGGGCGAGTGGTGGGTCGAAGTGAAGTACCAGAAGTTTGAATATGGTTTAACGACTAAAGTACCGCGAGCCTAAGGTAAACCACGTGTCAAAGAAATTACGTGAATGGCTCGACGATCGTACGAGCTATCGAACTCTGTTGAATCCCCTGCGCCGTCGGTTGCTCCCCACCGGTCCTAAATGGGGCTACTCGACAGCAAGTTGCTTGCTGTGGATGCTGCTAGTGGTCGTCGGCACCGGCGTGCTGATGATGCTCAGCTATAGCCCCTCGACGAACAGCGCTTGGGCGAGCGTTCATTACATCGAACAGAGCCCGGCCGGCTCGTTCATTCGCGGGCTCCATTTCTATGGTTCGCACGCACTATTGATTCTGTTTGCCGTACACACGATCCGGGTGCTCGCACTCGCCGCGTTTCGCGCACCGCACGAACTGATCTGGATCACCGGTTTGCTGCTACTCCCGCTGGTCGTCGTCTGGGCGATCACCGGTAATCCGTTATCGGGAACACAAAAGGGAAGTTCACAGATCGAAGTCGAAGGAAACATCATCGCATCGACGCCGCTGGTCGGACCGATCATCCAGCGGATTTTGATCGGAGGCGATCAAGTCGGTAACCTCACACTGACACATCTTTATTCGCTGCACGTCGTCATCTTGCCGACACTCATCGGCTTGCTGCTGGTTGTTCATATCAGCCAAGTCTATCGACACGGTCTCTCCGCCGCGACATTGGAAGGCGGCGGCGGTGCGGCACGACCTTATTGGCCTTACCAATCCGTCCGTAACATGGTTGTGTTTGGTTTTGTCTTCGGCATTGTCGCACTGTTGGCCTGGCAGCGAGGCGCTCCGCTCGACGCGCCTGCCGATCCAGAACTTTCACACTGGACGCGGCCCGAGTGGTACTTTCTGTTTCTCTTCGAGTTGCGCAGCTACTTTGTGGGCCAATGGGAATTTGTCGCCACGGTCGTGCTGCCGGTTGCTTCACTGCTGTTACTGATCGGAATCCCGGTACTCGACCGCATGACATCGGCTCGCGTGAGCGCGGTGCTGCGTGGCGTTATCATCGTCGGCGGTCTGGCAGGTTTTGCGGGCCTCACACTGGCGTCAATGCTCCGGGACGCCAAAGATCCCGATCATCAACAATTGATCGCCGAGTCGGAGGAACACGCCATCCGCGCAAGAGAACTTGCCGATGCAAGCGGCATTCCACCAGCGGGTGCAATTTCGCTGCTACGCAACGACCCGCAAACGCAAGGCCCACTCCTGTTCCAACAGTACTGCGCCAGCTGTCACCCCAAACTGGATCAAGACGGCAACGGAATCGCCGCCGCTGAGCCTTCGGCACCCAATCTTCATGAATTCGGATCGGTGGCATGGATCGAAGGAATGCTCGATCCAGAAAAAGTCGCAGGCGTTCACTACTTCGAGGGCACCGCGTTCGCTGACGGAGAGATGGTGAACGCGATCCGTGACCTCTACGATGGCGTCGAGGATGATGCGAAGCAAGAGTTGCAAGGCCAGTTGCATCAGGTTGCGATCGCATTGGCAGCCGAACGGGATGGCGGGAATTTTGATGAGTCATCGGTCGCGGAGGGTATCGAGCTACTGACGGGCGACTTGGCATGCACCGACTGCCACCGTTTCCACGAGGAAGGCGACCTAGGCTCCGCTCCAGATCTAACTGGCTATGGTTCCGCCAAGTGGCTGTCGGCCATGATCGCGAATCCGACTAACGAACGATTCTACCCTGACACCAACGACCGCATGCCAGCTTTCGGTGCAACCGAAGACGATCCATCAGGTGGACTTATGACCGACCACCAGATTGACCTCCTCGTCCGCTGGCTGATCAGTGACGAAGAGACTCTACACCGCAAGTCGAACTCTGTCGAATAGCGTTCGACCAACACCTCCACGCCGGA
The DNA here is from genome assembly GCA_963204995.1 of Planctomycetota bacterium. Lineage (GTDB taxonomy): Bacteria > Planctomycetota > Planctomycetia > Pirellulales > Pirellulaceae. The sequence goes on from CAUJKL010000528.1 coordinate 11,713, forward strand.
AACTCTGCGGAATCGGTACAGTTTAACGCGACTCGCGCCGATAACCTTGGACGGATACGTGCCATTGTTGCGCGAGGGATGCTAGCGGATGTGGTGTAGGAATTGTCAACAGGATGTCCCAGCGATCGGTTCCACCGATGGATCGGCAGCTCGTTGTGCGCGTTGCCAAAAGTCGTTCGCTGGCGATCCTGTGACAAAGACAACCGAGAAGCAACTGGACGCCTCGCCAGCTACAAGCGTCCGCGCAAAACCGCAATTGAAGACCGACTGGTTAGAAAAGGCGTTGCTCGACGACTGGGAACTTGAGGACGAACTGAACGAAGCTCAACAACTAGTCACTTCGCTTGGTGTCGGCGAGCGTGTGAGTCCGGCGATCCGGATCGACAGAGCGCATGTACCGAGCGGGAATCGGGAACTGGACTCCCTTGGGAAGACTTCCAGGAAGCCACGGCAGAGCAGGGCGGCACATAATTCTTTCTTCTCGTGGTGCATGTTGTCGATCGGTTTGATGGCATTCGTCTTCGGTGCTGTCCTCATCGGCTGGTCAATTGCGGAAGACCGACCGGATCTGTGGCGGTTGGGCTTGCCCTTCACGCTCGGTGGCCAAGCCGCATTGATCGTCGGACTCGTGTTCCAACTCGACGGGCTGTGGCGAAGCAATCGCGAGGCATCGGAAACACTCGATGAACTCGACTCGCAACTCGACGAACTACGTCACGCCACGTCGATCCTGTCGACAACTCACAGCAGTCCCGCGCAATCGTTCTATTTGCACTTGGCGGACGGCGCGAGTCCGAATCTCTTACTCGCCGATCTAAAAGGGCAGCTCGATCTACTTGCCGCCCGACTCGCCGACAAGCGGTGAGCGTCAAGCCATGCTAGCTAGCCCGAGTACCTTTCGCAGCGCGGTCATGCCAATCTCACCAAACTGACGCGGCGGCACTTGCCAGATCTGCGGATTCATTAACTCGATCGAGACGCAACCACGGTAGTCAATCTCTCGCAATCGATCGATGATCGGCTCGAAGACAATGTCGCCATCGCCTGGCAAGATCCGATCCGCATCACGTGCGAACTCGCGCGGCGTGTCGGCAAGGTCACACAGTTGGACGTGGAAGAGATTGCTGGCGTTCAGGTATGCGAGATCTTCTTGCTTGCTGGGGCCCACGTAATAGTGAAACACGTCAAGACACATGCCAAGGTTCGCGTGCCCGACTTCGCGCACAAGTGCGGCGGCTGTCTGGAGGTTGTTGCCGAGCGCTGCGTCTGCTCGAAACTCCAACGCGATACGAACGCCGTGCTTCGCCGCAGCGGTCGCCGCGCGGAGTAGCAGTTCGTTAGCACCATCGACATCCGCCTGGCAGATCGGTGCCAGAATATCGCAAGCGACGACCAAGGTTTTGATTTCCAGTTCGCCGCACAGCACCAATCGCTCGCCGAATAGCCTCCACGCTTCCTGACCAGATTCATTCGAGCCAAACAGGCCGCCTTGGTAACTTGCGACAGGAGCGGCGACTTCATGTTCGAGCAAAAGTTTGCGAACATCGCTGACGGATCGTCCCCGTTGAAGATAGTCCTCGAGCTTGGTTAGCCAAACATCGACCGCGTGGCATTGCCCAGCGGCAAAGTCCTCAATGTCCCGCGAAAACGAGGCCTGAAGGGTGCAGACTTGGCTCAATGCTGGCAGCATGATGAATGTTTCCAGGGTGTTACAAACAAACGGCCGAGGTCGCAAACGGCGCAATCTAACGTCCACGTCCGGCGACTTCTATGCTGGAGAGCGGTGCCAACCCGTCGGCTCCGCTGTGTCGGGCACAGATTGGCCGACGAACAGCCCGTTTCGTAATTGCCCATTTTTACATAATTTGTGCCCGACACGGGGCATCTATTTGCATTCTGCGGAAGAAATCGTTAGGCTATCCGACGTCGAAATGCGGAGTCACGTGTTTACAAAGATTTGGATTCAGACAAGAAGCAGTAACAGAAGTGGCACTCTTCGATACATCTATCCAGCGGCGTCGTAGACGGAAGCGACTTCCTCGTCTAGCCGCTTTCGAATCGCTCGAACAGCGCAACATGCCAGCAGTACTGGTTGACGTTGGGCATCATTGGGTCGAACCGGATACAGGCGGACAAACGCTGTCACTCTCGGTCGTAAGCACCTCTCCCAACGACCGTGAAGTTACGGGTTTTAATCTAAGAGCACAGATTGTCACCGCGAAAGCCGGTCCATACTTTCAAGGCGTTCAATTCGCTGGCGACCTGTGGAATACCTTCCCACACGTCGAGAGCGGTGGTCCGCTGGCGGATCGAACTCTGGCATTGGGTGATGTCTCCTTTACTCAAGGTTTCGGAGCACGGGCGGACGGCACGTTGGTCACATTTAAGATCGATACGACTGGGATTCCCGCTGGAAGTTATGAGTTCCGGCTGATTGCAACTCAACTCGGCAGCTCAAGCTTTCGCCAGGCAAACGGTTCGAACGTTTCTGAAATCATCAAGAACGGGACGCTTCAAGTTCGCAGTATGTGGCAGAACCCCGACAATCCCAACGACACTAACGGCGACGGACGTATCTCGCCGCTGGACCTATTGTTGGTGCTGAACGAATTGAGCAAGAACGGATCGCGAGAACTACCGCTGCCTTCACCCGGTGACGCACCCTTTCCCTACTTCGACGTGAACGGCGACGGGTTCGCATCTCCCAAGGATGCACTTAACCTCATCAACTGTCTTAATGGTGTCGTTTGTGTGTCAGTTCCCACGCCAATCTTGGCACAAGTCACTCCTGGCTCACCGGATTCGACGGGCGTTGGCGTGCCGGTCCCGGCGAAGCCCAAATCGGAGAGCCCGCCTCCCGACCCAGTCGATGAGCCCCCTTCATTCGACTGCGTTGACGAAAATGGCGTATCGGTTGACCCGAGCTTGTGTAGCGGTTCAAATCCCGCCTCAGGCGAACCAGAAACTTCCGAATCTGTTTTTCCTGTCACCGAGCCCGTGAGTGAAGAATTGCCCGAAACGATCTCTTTGCCTCTTCCGACAAGCTCCACCGCAACGGGCCGCAACTTCGCAGTGGTCCCTTCCGCCAAGTCGGTTGACGCGGTAATCGTTGAAATCGCTGACGAGGTTTCCGATGAATCGACGAGCGACGACTTGATCGAACTCGGGCTCAGCTCGCTATTCGCCGTCTAGTGCCAGTCTCGGTCAACATGTGCTCGAACTGGTTAATCTGCTCGAAGCATGACTCCCATTCACCTTTCGGCACGAAGTTTTCGACGCGAACGACCAGGACGTGAAACGACTTCGCCTTTTGACTAGAATACCTGCGTCGGGGACTTGCATCAGGGGTTGTGGCGCGGTCGACTAAGAGTAGCGAGGGGGTACATCATGAGCGAAGCTGAGCTAATCTTGCTGGTCGAAGACAGCCCGACTCAGGCTGCGCACATGCGATTCATCTTGGAAGACGCAGGATATCGCGTGGCGGTGGCCGTGGACGGACGCGCCGGGTTAGAGTCGGTCCGCAGCCAACTCCCGATGCTCGTAGTCACCGATTTGCACATGCCCGAGATGAACGGGCTCGAGCTGGTCGAGCAGCTTCGCCGAGAGTTCACAACACTTCCCGTCATACTGACCACGGCGGCGGGGACCGAGGATATCGCCACGGAAGCATTGCGCCGCGGAGCGGCCAGTTACGTTCCAAAACGCAAAGCCGAAACGCTGTTGGTCGAAACGGTTCGGCAGATTATCGCGCTCGCCGGTGCGGATCGAATGGCGCGAAAACTGGTCGAGTGCCAAACCAGCTCGCATTTAACATTCTCTCTTTACAACGACGACACGCTGGTACCAGCCGTCATTGCTCGCATCCGAGACCAGTTGCTGGAAATGGGAATCTGTGACAACGCTGGCCTGATGCCTGTCTCGACAGCGCTCGACGAGTCGCTGGTAAACGCCATGATCCATGGCAATCTGGAGGTTTCCTCGAAGCTGCGCGACGAAGATGCGGGCAAAGCGTATCGCGACCAAATCGTCGAACGTCGAGAGCTTCCGCCGTATTGCGATCGCCGCGTTCACGTCGAGTTAACGACGAACCGCGACGAGGCTTGCATCGTCATCCGCGACGAAGGCCCCGGGTTCGATCCCTCGAAGATTCCCGATCCGCGAGACCCTTCGAACATTGAGAAGGTCAGCGGTCGCGGCTTGCTGCTCATCCAGACCTTCATGGACGAAGTGCGCCACAACGAGCAAGGCAACGAAATCACGATGATCAAGCGTCGCAAAGTGGGTAACAATCTGTGAATACACCGATTACCCTAGTGCATACATGCGTTTTTCTTCCCGGTGGCTCTTGGTTCAACGAACGTGGACATTGCCGCTTCTGAATCATCGAGTTCTACTTCGCAAAGCCTCATCCAGCGGGCGCGCGCTCAAGACCCGGAAGCTTGGAAGCGGCTGTCGAGACTCTATACGCCTCTCGTTTACGGCTGGACCAGACAGTCCAGGCTTGCCCCGACCGATACTGCCGACATCGTCCAAGAAGTCTTTCGATCGGTCTTCACGAGTCTCCATCGCTTCCGGCACGACGAGCGGCAGAAGACGGCTCGGAGTCCTGTTCCAGCAAGGCCGGTAGCTGTTCGACTCGCTGATGATGGTCCGTGCCGCCGGTGACCTCGGGGCGATTGCTGAGTTAGCGGCCTGCCACGTTTTCTCTTCGAAGTCACTGCGAACAATCTGCAACGCCCGATGAACGAGACTCTTCTGAACGTCCTCGGGATCGTCGATCTGGACGACAATCGTGCCATTTTTCGACTGGAAGAACAGCGTGATCGCGGCTTGATCGAAGTTTCGGTGGTTGGCGAAAACCTGGTGATCAACGACAAGCAGAAGGCCGGCGAGCCGATCACGCTGGGAGCGGGCGATCACAAGCTGCGCGTCACGCGCGGCGAACTCGAATTCGAGTCCGACAACTTCACGCTCAAACGGGGCGACAGAATTGTGCTCAATGTGAAACTGGCGGAAGGTCAAGTACAAGTCGTGCGAGACCAAAGCACCATTGGCAAACGCGACATGCCCGCCGCGAGTCGGCTGGGTCGCGACCCAGCCGACGAGACAGCAAGCGGTGTCCGTAACCGTGTTGC
>CAUJKL010000529.1 GCA_963204995.1 Planctomycetota bacterium
CGAGTTCGCTGGCTGGATCGAAGAAGACCACCAGCCTCGGTGTACTTTGTGCTCGTCACGTGCGTCCACTAGCGACCCGTCAACGTTCGGCGACTATGACTTATTGGAGCCTATCGCACGCGGCGGGATGGGTATCGTCTACAAGGCTCGCCATCGGATTATTGGCCGCGTTGTCGCCCTGAAGATGATTCTTCCCACGCGATCGGCTTCGATCGACGAGACCTACCGCTTTCATCAAGAGGTCACGACGACATCGCAACTGGATCACCCAAATATCCTTCCAGTGTATGATTTCGGCACCCATGACAATACTCCTTATTTCACGACCCGATTGATAGAAACGGGGACGCTGGAAAGGAACCTTGAACGTCTTCGCGGACAGTGGCAGGCGATTGCCACGCTGGTTCGTGCGATTGCTTTGGCGACTGATTATGCTCACCAGCGAGGCGTCTTGCATCGAGATCTGAAACCATCCAATGTGCTGGTTGACGAAGGCGGGGAGCCCTTGCTTACGGACTTCGGCCTGGCCAAGATACTCGACCCATCGGCGACGCCGTCTCATTACAGTGGTGTCGTGGGCACGCCCGTCTGGCTGGCTCCGGAACTGCTGATGAAAAATCCAAAACCCGTCACTGTTTCTGCCGACGTATACGGTTTGGGAGCGATTCTCTATTACTTGCTGAGCGGTCGTCCACCATATGCCGGTACTAGCACGCTAGATGTGATCTCGTCGATTCGCGATTCCGATCCCGAAATCCTGCACCGTCTCGATTCGCGAATAAATCGCGATCTGGAGATGATTTGTCGCAAGGCGATGGATCGACAACCGGAACGACGCTACGCGTCGGCGAATGCACTGGCTGAAGATTTGGAGCGATTCGTCGCGGGAAAACCTGTGTTGGCCCGACCGCTACCTCGGCGCGAGCGAATGCGACGTTGGGGACGTCGCCATCCAGTCGTCTCGGTAACTTGCGCCGTGTCCGCGCTCGCGTTGATTCTGCTGCTGAGCTCCACGGTCTATTTCACGATCCGCGAAGTCCAACTAAATCAGCAACTCGCTGGTTTGGTGCATAATGCAAAGACCGCTAGTTCTGCGGCCGAACTGTTTCGATCGGAGGCCGCAGATTCGGAACGTCAGGCCGATCAATTGGCTCGGGAAGCTGAAATCATCCGAAACACCTCACTGCAAGTGCAACGCAACCATGAGCAATTGTTGTACGCAGCTCACATTAATCGGGCCAGCAAGGCACTGCGGTTGAAGGACGTACCAACGGCCGAAGCGATGCTCCAAAAGGGAGTTCCGGCATCTGGTGGCACAGATCATCGGGGTTTTGAATGGTATTGGCTTGCCCGCAGTTGCAGCAATCGCGAGTTGCTTGCTGAGTTCGAGATGACAAATCCGCGTTGCATCTGTAGTACATCGAGCGGACGGTGGGTTGCGGTCGGGGATAGTGAGGGGAACCTGTCGTTGCTGGATGTGAAAGAACTGCAAGTCCGGGCATTGTGGCCAACACGGCACCGCATGGTACGAAGCGTTTCGTTTTCCCCAGACGGGAGCAGCCTTGCCAGCGCCGGCGACGATGGGTCAATCTGCGTCTGGCAAGTTGAAGATCAGCAGCTACGTTGCCAGTTCCTGATTCCGACGGGTGGAGTCACGATCGCTGCGTTCGTTGACGACTCACGACTCGCAGCGGCAAACGGCAGTTCTACGCTGTACCTCTGCGATTGCGATCAACCAGAAGACGTACGTTCGCTCCCCAGCGGGTTAGGTGAAGTGTATAGGATCGCTACGGCACCCGAGCGACGCTGGTTTACAGCTCGATGCGATTTCGGAGTTGGAGTCTGGAGCCTTGAATCCGACACGCCAATGCACACACTAGGATTGGAAGGATATCGCGATAAGGGCCGGTCTCTGGACATCTCGACCGATGGAAGGTGGATTGCTTTCGATCGCAGCTCACGGCAATTGTGCATTTATGAATTACAGGAGCCACCTCCAAACGAAGGTGTGCCTGCGGGACATCGAGTCGCGTCCATTCATCAGTCACTGGACGAAATTAGAAGCGTATGCTTTTCAGAGGATGGCGATCATTTGGCTATTGGCGACAGCCTGGGCGGCGTACAAGTATTGCAGACGTCTGGGGCGCGTAATCTTGAGTTGCCACTAGACGAAGAAACCAAATGGCGAGGCCACGATGACCGCCTAAACGATTTAACTCGCGGCACGGGACAAGCTGATTGGATCACCGTGGGGAGAGATAATCGGTTGCGATTGTGGCGGACGATCGAGAACCATGAAGTTCAAAGACTTGCAGAAGCGACCTATGCACAAGGCTATTTAGGAGACATGGCCTTTACAACGGAGGATGGTATTCTTGTTGCCGGCGGCCCATTTGGCTCGCAATTTTGGGATATTCGGGCGGCGACGCTACTCGCGAAGAAAACCTCAGACACCGTTCGTTGCGATCTTGTGGCCGTATCGCGCGACGAGACACAGTTCGCCTTCGGCGACGATGAAGGCGCGTTCGTAGAGTCGTGGAGTGATATGCACATCGCCCCGATACGCAAATGGCGAGTCGAAAGTCAACGTTGCGATCAACTCCTGTTCAGTCCCGACGGACAATCACTCGCCGTGGTTGATTGGACCAACGACGAAGTCGTCTTGCTAACTGCGGACACAGGAAAGGTGATTCGTCGTCTGCCTGCTGCGCAGTGCTACGCGGCGGCATTCTCACCTGACGGTTCGGAATTGGCGGTAACGGTGCAGGATGGCGTTCATGTGTGGAGTTGCAAAACCTGGGACTTGACGTACCAGCTACGCGGTCATCTGAGCAGTGTGACGACAGTGGCCTACTCTCCGAATGGGAAGCTTCCTAGGGCTTAGATTAACCAGCCCGCTTAATCGGCGCGCGAGTCGAGTTATTTGACTCGACTTGACCCCGCCGCTATCCCGCTTCTTACCCCGCCTCTGTAGATTGCATCTTGTAAC
>CAUJKL010000530.1 GCA_963204995.1 Planctomycetota bacterium
ACTCGCCTCGCATCAAGCCGGGCTCGCGATTGAAGCGCTCGCCTTTCGTCAGGATGTTGCTGACCTTACGCGGAAACGATTTGAGGATGGTGATATCAATGAGCTGGAAACGATCACATCGCGCGTTGATCAGCTGAACTCTCAGGCGGCCGCCGGTGTCCAACGACAGAATGTTGCCATTGCCGAAGCTCGACTCTTGTCTTTAATCGGTCTCCCGTTTTACGATCAGCCCGTGGTGCCCCTGCCGCTCGACGTCCCGTCGTTTCCGTCCTGGAACGAAGAGGAACTGATCGCTCAAGCTCTGGCTTGTCGTCCCGACTATCAAGCGGCGCGCTGGGCGGTGGCGGCGGCGTGCCAACGTGCCGAACTTTCTCGCTGGCAATTCTGGAGAGTCGACGGGGTATTGGATGTTCGAGACGGGCCGGGTTATACACGCCCCGGCGGCGGGCTGCGGCTCGATCTGCCGATTTTTAATCGAAACGAAGGAGGCATCCTGCGCGCCGACTCGGAACTCAATGCCGCACAGCATAACCGGGATGCCATCCGAGATCAGATCGTCAGCGATGTGCGAACTTCACTGCGTCAGCTCACCCAGGCCAACGACAATCTTCAACTGCTTGAACACGAAGTGTTGCCGAGTCTAAACGAGGCTTTGGTGATCGCGCGCAAGGGATTTGCCGATGGCGGAACCGATTATCTCCTCGTTTTGCAAACCACCACGCAATATCTCGACGCCCGCGCGCGTGTGCTTGACCAGAAAGCAGCGATGATGCGCGCTCTGGCACAACTCGACCGTTCGGTCGGCTCACACATCGAAGCTGGTTTCGTCGACGTTGACAACCTCAGTCATGCGGCGGACGTCGATCAACCACTCGATGCCGATCTGCCAGACGAAGCGCAGGAGATTCAATTGCCCGAGGCTCCTTGAACCGCGGTTTCGCAGTTTCTTTCTGTGTTTTCGAGCTAGATTGCCGCGGGAGTCCTAGCTAATTAATTACTAGGAAATTAGAATTAGAGCGAGTGAATTGTTACGGAGCTCCGATCGAAACGCGCCGGCAGAATGGTTACGGCATGAGTTGGATAGCCCAGAAAAGGTGGTATGCACGGGGCGGCCTTGGGCTTAGCGCGATCGCGCTGCTGTTTGCTGGTTGCCGACCGGCAACGTCAAAATCGTCGGGTCATTCCGAGAAGGCGGCAACCGTCGAGCGGCTGCCCGTCGAAACGGAGCTCACGACAGTGACGTTGGCGGCAGAGGCGGAGCGCCGCTTGGGGATTGTGACCGTCGCTCTGCAACAGGAGAAGACCTCTCGCCGCCGGACGATGGGTGGGCAAGTGATGATTCCCTCCGGCAGATCGATCATTGTCGCTTCGCCGGTGGCTGGAGTTGTGATGAAGGCAGAATCGCGTGACCTCCCGGTTACCGGAGAGCGTGTCGACCCTGCGGTACCCTTGCTGGCGATTCAACCGTTGTTGTCGGTCGAACGCGACGTTCCCACGCCGGCCGAACAAGTGCAGATCGTGGGTGCGAAGGCGAATTTGGTCGCTTCACTGACGGTCGCGACGGGCGATGTCCAGCGCGGTAAGGAGGAAGTCAAAGCGGCACAGATTGCGTTTGATCGAGCCCAGCAGCTCTTTGCCGATCGAGCCGGAGCGCGCCGTGCCGTCGACGATACCGAAGCTCAATTGAAGATTGCTGAGACCAATCTCACAGCGGCGCAGCAACGTGAACAGCAATTAACGGAGTTGTTATCGTGGCTTGAGACGCCCAACCAGGACGGGGAAGCGTCTGTCCTCACGATGCGCAGCCCGATAGCTGGTGTTCTCAATCGGATTGAAGTTCGCGAAGAACAAACGATTGCCAGTGGCGCCACGCTTTTCGAAGTGCTGAATTTGGACTTGCTGTGGATTCGCGTCCCTGTATTCGTCGACATGCTCTCACAGATCGATCGTGAGCAACAAGTGCACTTGGTGTCGCTATCGGGTGGACTGTTAACCCATGATATGGTTGCCTCGCCGATCAGTGCGCCGCCGACGGCGGACGCTGTCAACGCCTCGATCGATTTGTACTATCAGGTAAACAATACTCCCTTACAGCTTCATCCTGGACAACGCATTGGTGTGGCACTACCACTACGGTATGATGCGGAATCGTTGGTCATACCGGCGGCATCGATACTGTATGACATCTACGGCAACACATGGGTGTATGAACGAACGGGCGAGCGTCAGTTTATGCGTCGTCGCGTCGATGTGGCTTTTGTCGACCAGGGTCGCGCCGTGCTCAAGGCTGGACCGCCGGTCGGCACGCCGATTGTGACTGAAGGGGCGGCCGAGCTATTTGGAACAGAGTTCGGGGCCGGCAAATGAGTTGGCTCATCCAGGCATCGTTGCGATTTCGATTGCTGGTCATTGTCTTCGCTGTCTTTCTCGTCGTGCTCGGCATTCAAATCTCCGATTCGGTACCGCTCGACGTCTTTCCGGAATTTGCGCCGCCGCTGGTGGAGATCCAGACCGAAGCGCCGGGGATCGCAACCGAGGATGTTGAAAGCTTGATCACTGTTCCGATTGAAAACGCAGTCAATGGAATTCCCTTCGTCCAAACGGTGCGTTCCAAATCGGTCTTGGGCCTATCCAGCGTACGACTGATCTTTGATGCTGGTACCGATCTCTTGGTTGCGCGTCAGCTCGTTCAAGAGCGGTTGGCACTCGTCGCGACGCAATTGCCGATGATTGCACGAACGCCTGTGATCCTACCACCTCTTTCGTCGCTCAGTCGCTGCCTGAAGATCGGGCTCTGGTCTGACACCTCGACACAAATGGACATGACCGTCCTGACGAAATGGACCATTCGCCCACGCTTGATGGCGATTTCTGGTGTGGCGAACATCGCCGTGTGGGGTGAAAAGGAACCTCAGTTGCAAGTGATTGTTGATCCCGATCGATTGCGTGCCAACAACGTTACG
>CAUJKL010000531.1 GCA_963204995.1 Planctomycetota bacterium
TGGTCCACGTCCGAAGGGAGCGGCGAATATCTGCGCGGACTGGCGCGGTTCGCAGACCGCTTCGCGATGGTGGACAATCAGGGATTGTTTGTGATGACGCACTTGATGGGCGGTACCGGTTACATCACGCATCTGGCCACAATCTGGCCGGAGCACGATCTAGAAGTCTGGCGGTTGATGGAAGCCGGCGAATACCGCGCGGCCCAGCAGAAAATTACGTTCGCCAACTGGCCGTGGTATGATTTCCGGGTCAAAATGTGGAAACGAGTCGGGTGCGAAAGCCCGGTGATTAAGGCGGCGCTGGAGCTATGTGGCCGCCCGGGTGGCCCAACGCGACTGCCCGCTCGCTCTCTGAACGACGAAGAACGCGCGGAGTTGAGAGAGATTCTGCAAACCATCGGCGTGCCGGACGTGAGGTAGCCGCGATTGGCTCGCAATGTCCGCGCCGAACGATACCATCGATCAACATGAGTAACCAACCATGAGCATACAGATTACGAATCGATCTTTCTTTTCAAGTCATACGGCTTCGGCGTCGGTCGCGTGGCTCGCCTTGTCAACGCTGACGTTGTTTTCTGTCTTGGTCACCACATCAGCCGAGGAACCGTCCGGCGGCAATGCCCAAGCGCAGCGTGGTGCCCTCGAATCGATCGAGAGTACTCGCGGCGGGCGGCACTGGATCGATGCGAAGACCGATCCGCCGAAGTCGCCCGAGGAAACGCTAGCCTGTTTTCAGATTGAACCGGGAGTGCGGGTCGAACTGGCGGCCGCCGAGCCGTTGGTAATGGACCCGGTGGCAATCGCATTCGACGAGCGTGGGCGGATGTTCGTCGTCGAGTACGGTGACTATCCGACCGGCCCGCCGAATGCCGACGATCCACCGTTGTCGCGCGTCGTCATGCTCGAGGACACAGACGGCGATGGCCGCATGGACCGGCGGCACGTGTTCGCCGATCGGCTGACGTTTGCACATAGTTTGACGCCGTATCAGGGCGGATTGCTCGTCGGTGCCCAAACCGAGATTTTGTTTCTCAAGGACACCGACGGCGACCATCAGGCCGATGTGCGCGAAGTGCTCTTCAGCGGCTTCGTGGCCGCACATCCGCAGATGCAGATCGGCAACCCGCGGTGGGGCCTCGATAACTGGATCTATTTCAACTATGGACTGGGCGAGATTTCTAAAGGACAGAATTCCGCTGGGGCCGCGCCCGATTCCAAGTCGGTTCTCAAGATGCCACGCAACGAATTCCGCTTTCATCCGCTGACGATGGAGTTTGGTCCGGCCAGCGGGCTCGGCCAGTTCGGCAACACGGTCGACAACTACGGCGAGCGTTTCTTCTGTACGAACCGCAATCCGATCATGGCCGCGCCGATCTCGTACGAGCAGTTGCAGCGCAACCCGTTCCTCGTGACGGCACGCGACCATTACGACGTCGGACCGTCTGGCGGCGATACGCTGGTCTATCCGCTGGTGGAGATGAAGAGCAACTACCTCTCGCACGCCGGCACACACACGTCGGCTTGCGGGACAACGGCGTATCACGGCGATTGGTTAGGCGCGAAGTTCGAGAACAGCGTGTTTGTCTGCGAACCGATCGGGCATCTTGTGACTCGCTCGATTATTACGCCGATCGGAGCCACGCTGACGGCGGAGCGTGCTCGGCCCAAGGCGGACTTTCTGGCGTCGAGCGACACGTGGTTCCGCCCCGCGAGCCTGGCCACTGGACCGGACGGCGCGCTCTATCTGGCCGACATGTATCGGTTGTGGGTCGAGCATCCGAAGTTTCTGCCGGAAGATGTCGCCAAGCGAATCGATTGGCGAGCGGGTGACGATCGCGGTCGCATCTGGCGTATCGTGCCGGCCGACAAGCAAATCAATTCGCGACCGTTCGCTCCACCCGAAACGACGACGGATCTCGTCGCGTTGCTCGCGGATGCCAACGGCTGGCGTCGCCAACTCGCTCAGCGATTGCTGGTCGAACGTCAAGCCAGGGACGCGGTGCCGCAACTGCGCGAGTTGCTCCACGCCGCCGACGCGTTTGGCCGGTTGCACGCCTTGTGGACGCTCGACGGACTGGGTGAACTGACAGGTGCGGACGTGATCGCTGCGTTGGAGGACAAGGACATTCACGTTCGGCGCGACGCGGTTAAGCTCTCGGCGCGGTTCTTGAAAGACGATGCCTCCGTGTTCGACCGTGTGGCAAAGCTGGTGGATGACAACGAAACGCGAGTCCGCTTTGAGATTCCGTTGGCGCTAGGCGAAACCGACGACCCCCGCGCGACCGCGCTCCTCGCACAGCTCGCTCTCCGCGATGGCGGCGACGATTGGTTCGCGACAGCGATTCTCACGGCCACAAAGCAGCGGAGCGGGAATGTGCTGGCGAGTTTGGTGGGAGCGTCGCCTGTTGACGACCGGCTCAATCCGGGACTCCAACACATCCATCTTGTCCGCGAACTGGCCAAGGTGGTTGGCGCGCGCGGCGACTTGGATGAACTGGCGCTAGTGCTGCAAACGATCGGCAGCGAGGAACAGTCCGGCGTCTGGTGGCAGAACGCGGCGCTGAGCGGTTTGGCGACGGGACTGCCTCGTCACCAGGGCGCGTTGGGCCGTACGAGCTTGCCAAAGTTGCTGGCTGCTCCGCCGGATAAGCTCGCCGATGCCGTCGCGCCAGTGCGAGCGCTATTAGAACGCACGGCGGATGTCGCACTCGACGGCAAGCTACCGGCCGGTGACCGCGTGGCGGCGATCGAGCTACTGGGTTATCAGCCGTTCGATCAATCGGCATCAGCCTATGAACACCTACTCGCCGCCAATCAACCTGTCGAAGTGCAGCTGGCCTGTGTCGATGCCATGCAGAGGAGCGGGAACGATGGTGCGGCGAAGATCGTGCTCCAGCACTGGCCGACGCTTGGACCACGGGTCCGGCCACCGGCACTCGGTCTGTTGCTGCGTCGCACGGGAACGACGCAACAAGCGTTGGAAGCAATGGTCAGTGGGCAGATCAGTCCGGCGATCATCGACATCGACCAGCGTGTTCGCCTGTTACGGCATGCCGATGCGTCGATCAAGGCGCTGTCCGAGAAGTTATTTGGCGGAGCAGTCTCGGCCAACCGCCGTGAAGTCGCCGAGCAATACACGGCTGCCTTGACCATGAAGTCATCGGCCGCGGAAGGCTTGAAACTGTTCGACCGTGTCTGTGCCAAGTGCCACCGCATCGACGGCCGCGGGCACGAAGTCGGCCCCGACATCAGCGACGTTCGCAACCGCTCACGCGATGCATTGCTGTACGACATCCTCGACCCGAATCAAAAACTCGAACCGCGTTTCACCGATTATCTGGTCGTGACCGACGACGGCCGCATTTTCAACGGGCTGATGGTTTCCGAAACGGCCGAGGCGGTCGTGTTGCGTCAGCCGGAAGGCAAGGAGCTGACAATCGCGCGCAACGAGATCGAAGAACTCCGCGGCAGCGGCAAATCCTTGATGCCCGAAGGTGTCGAGAAAGAACTGACCATCCAACAGATGGCCG
>CAUJKL010000532.1 GCA_963204995.1 Planctomycetota bacterium
GGATCACACACTCCACCCCCAAAACCGTCCGGCACTTGAGCACGGCAAACTGCTGTTTTGCTAGCGGATGAAACGGATGAGTGATTTCCACGAAGCCCGAAGGCTGATTGCACAGGTGTGCGTTTACCTGTGACCGTCGCGATACCCAGCGGTCTCGTCTTGCCATTCCCTTTCGGAATGTCCTTCCGCACACTGGGCTGGGGCCGATAGGTGCCGCGATGCAGACGGTCTTGGAGATCAAGCAGGTTCTCCTGCAAGTTCTCTTCGTAGTCTTCCATCGTGACGCCGTCGACTCCAGGCGACTTGCCTCGCTTCAGTCGGCGAAAGGCATACCACAGCAGCTCGACAGTGAGCAGCGTGAAGACGTTGTTGAACGCTTCGTGCGGATGCGATTTCGCTCGACAGGTGATGCGTTCCAAACGATCGAGCACCGTGGATCCACCACTGCGTGTGGACGATGTCGGCTTGGGATCGCGTGACAGCCTCGCGGCCTTCCCTGCACCCGCATTACCGGGCTTCGTTTCACTTGATTGGTCTTCAAGTGTCAGCGGTACTATGCCGCAATCCGACTCCCAGAGAGTCGTTTGCCTTCCTTGCTTCTTCAGCTTGTCCGGCATACTCGATCGCTCATGATTGGCCTTCATGCTTCGTTCAAGAACCTCTGGGTCTCATTGGTTGCCTTGATGACGTAGTGTGTAGTGCGAATGGGCCTCGGACTCCGGGCCTTCGTTCGCCGCTCGCCAAGACGCGACGACCGATGTTGCCTTCAGGCATGAACAGACCTTGGGCAGGATCCAACAGGAAACAAAGATTTCGGAGCTCAATACCATTCACGGCTGGGCGAGCCATCCCAGTCCATTCATCCTCACTACCTTTCTGTGTACGCTTCAACGCCGGACTTCGGGGGAGCGTCTGATACCGCTCACTTTGTCACCCTTATACCAGCGCTGCAACACTCGATACGGAGCCCGTGGCTAGCGGTTACTCCGACGGGATTCACACCCGCTCGTCGTCAAGCCATTTCCAATACGCACGCTCAGCCATTCGTTCGGGGCGGTGTTCGACAACCCCGATTTGATTGTGGCCTGCGTCGTCGGCGACGGCGAAGCGGAAACCGGACCACTCAACGATGTGCCAGATTGGGAGTTTCTCAGACCGAGGAAGCTCACCGTGCTTATCGAGAGTTGATTGTGACCACCCCATTCTTCACTACGCCGTTCTTGTGAATCCGGTTGTGTATATCAGCGAGGGTCTCCGCGCCGCATTGACGCCCAGTGTGCCCCACATGCAGCCAGCCGCATTTCTCAGCGCGATGATCGTGTTGCTCGCACTGCTCGGTACGGTCGCATTGCGGTTGTTCGTCCGCCGCGTGACAACTTGACGGGTTTCCTACAAGAGTCCGCGACTCGCTGCTGCCTGTCCGATCAGGGCTTTCCCATGGTTGTGGTTCTAGCCGGTCGTCGTCGGCATGGAAAGTGCTTCTCCGTGAGCGTGACACGTATGAGCAACGGATGACTTCGACTACCGTCACTCGATGCGGAGTTCTTCTATCAACCCTTCATCCCCCGTGGACAGTGAAACCATGTTCAAAACGATTTCGTGGATAACCGTTCTCGCAATAGCCATTGCCACTACTGCTTGGTTTAACTGGCATCCAATCGATGTATCGTCGCCAGCGATTCAGCCCAGCACGACTCAACACAACGAACCGCAATCAAATTCTCAACTGGCATCAACTGACGCGGCTCTAACCTCACCAGTTGCAGTCAGCGATTCGGACTTTGAGTCAATGGTCCTCGACAGCAATAACTTGGTGCTCGTTGACTTCTGGGCCGATTGGTGTGGCCCTTGCCATAGGATGGCACCGGTCCTGGATGAAATCGCCGCCGGTTCCGGCAATGGCTTTTTCGTCGCTAAACTGAATGTCGATGCCAATCCGCAGATGGCGGCCAGGTACAACGTGACCGCCTTGCCAACAATGCTGGTTTTTAAGGGCGGACAAGTCGTCGACCAGATTGTCGGTGTCGCATCGAAAGACGATGTTCTGAGAACGATTGGGCGACATCTCACACCGGCGGCCTAGCAAGTATTTCGTACGGGTAGGTGTAGCCGAAGTCGCCAGACTTTTGAGAGCGATGAACATGTCGTACGAAGGATTGAAAGAAAACGCCACCATTGTCCTTGTGCCCAGCTCCGTCCTGGACACCATGCAACTGGGAAATCTTCCCGCGGTGAAAAAGCTGGCAAATCGATGACCGGACGGCGGGCTAATTCCCATTCTGGCGACTTCGGCTACTTCTTTACCGCGTTGCGTAATGCCCCGACGTGGCAAATCGCAGCAGCCGTTCCTTGCCGAAGCCGCATCGTAACCTACTGAATTGATCGAATGGCTCGCAACGTTCAACTAGTCCGCATTGGCATGGTCTTTGCGTAACCCACATTCAGCATTTGCGGACCTGCTGTTCTAGCTGAATGACTGGATGTTCAAACTGGTAATACGGCGGTCACTCTCAAACAAAGCGAGTACAAACATGCCATCATTCATGCCATCATTTAAAACGAAAACGATTATTGCAGGCTTGCTTTGCGTCGGCCTGCTCTGCGCGGCAGGACGATCTTTCTCGCTGCGATCAAGCACGGCGTTCGGGTACGATGTCGGTCGGGTTGGCGAAATCGGGCGAAATGAAAAACTGGTTTCGCAATTCGTCTGGAAAATGATGGAACGCAATCATCTTTCCAAGCGAAGTGTCGACGACGCTATTTCTGCTCGCGCCTTTGACAAGTACATCAACTCGCTAGACCCCACAAAGGCCTATTTTCGCCAGTCGGATATCCAGGAGTTTTCAAAGTGGAAAACCCGACTCGACGATCAACTGAAGGCCAGTGACTACACGGCAGCGTTTCAAATCTTCCAACGATTCGTGCAACGCGTCGACCAGGAAACCAAACTTGCGATCGAGCTGGTGGACTCGCACCAAGATTTTTCGCGCGATGAAGAAATAGTCGTCGATCCCGATCTTGGGAACTTTGCCAAGGATGACGCGGACGCGCGTGAATTCTGGAGAAAACGAATCAAGTACAACTTGCTTGTTCTATGCGGAAGCGGCGATGAGCAACCTGGCGCAGCGAAGGCTGATCCTAAGGAAATCCTACGAAAGCGTTTTCGTTCGTTCGCGCAACGTATTCATCAGATGGATAGCGAAGACGTAGTCGAACAATACATTTCGTCGATTACCAGTAGCTTTGACCCGCATACAAGCTACCTGTCACACAAGTCGTTCGACAACTTCATGATTCAGATGAACCTGGAATTGGATGGCATCGGTGCCACGCTGCAAAGCAGCGACGAAGGTTACACCGTCATTAAAAGCCTGGTCACCGGCGGTGCAGCCGCGAATCAGGGTGGACTCAAAGTGGAAGACAAGATCGCTGCGGTCGCTCAAGGAACAGAAGGGGGTGATGACGCTGACCCAACGCTTGTTCGGAAGTATGGAACCGACTTTGTTGACGCGACTGGTATGAATGTTGACGGCGTGGTTGAGATGATTCGGGGCCAAGCAGGTACAGTCGTGAGGCTGTCGGTCTTATCCGCAGACAGTTCCGGCCTCCATACCGTCAGTCTCGTGCGCGAAAAAGTCAAACTGGAAGATCAGGCGGCACATGGAGCGGTCTTCGATGACGGTAAAAAAGCGGACGGTTCGCCAAACAGAATTGGCGTCATCGACCTGCCAATGTTCTATGCGAACATGAGCGGCGATGAAGACGGCGGTCGTAGCACAACGGTTGACGTGCGACGAATCCTTGACGACTTCAACAAAAAGAATGTCGACGCATTGGTCCTCGACTTGAGAAATAACGGCGGCGGATCACTCAAGGAAGCGGTCGATTGTACCGGGCTGTTCATTGATTCCGGGCCGGTCGTTCAAGTCAAGGATTCGAACGGACAAATTGAAGTGCTCGATGACACCGATCGAGGCGTCGCGTGGTCAAAACCAATGATCGTATTGACGAGCAAGTTTAGCGCGAGCGCAAGCGAGATTCTCGCCGGAGCGATTCAGGATTATCAACGCGGTCTGGTGATTGGCGACACCACGACTCACGGCAAAGGTACCGTTCAAAACCTCATGAATATCAGCCAGATGGTTTACAACAATCGCAATGCCCCCAACGACTTTGGGGCACTTAAGATTACGACGCAACAGTTCTATCGACCAAACGGCGACAGTACGCAACTGCGCGGCGTCTTGGCGGACATTGTTTTACCCTCGGTGACCGACAAAATGGATGTCAACGAATCGGACCTGGACTACCCCGTTGAATTCGACCGAGTTCCTCGCGCAAGGTTTGGAACATACGCGATGACGGACCCCGGCATGATCAAGTTGCTCGGGGAACGGTCGGCGAGCCGGCGCAGTTCGTCTGACGATTTTCAAAAGCAACTTGTGAGTATCTCGAAGTATGTCGAGAACAAAAACCTCAAAACGATTTCACTCAACGAAGAGAAGTTCCTTGCTCGCCGCAGGAAACTGAGTGCCGAGAAGGCAGAAGAGAAGGTAATGGCCGAGCAAATGGGTACGAACGAGATTACGCGAGATTATTATCTCGATGAAGTCCTGCGGATCTCCTCGGATTACATGAATTCGCTGTCAAAGCAAGGCACAGCCGCTTGGCTTTCATCGGCCGATCGTCTTTAAGGGCCAGTTTGGCTACAGGGGGTTCCGGCCTGCAAAGGACCGTTGAGAACGTTGGTACTGGGAATCGCCACCGCCCTGGGAGTGACCGGCGTAATTGCATCGTGCGGACTGTTTTATCTCGGCGAAAAAGTGTTTGAACTCCCCCGCGGGGTACTGAATGAGATTGTCCTTGGAGTGTGGTGGATTAGCACGCGACCGTGCGAAGGTTGCAGACCAGGTTCGATTCCTGGCGAGGACACTTGAACGCCCGATGCACAACCAACTCCTACAGACCGAACTTTCCGGAGCGAATCCGTTTGGCGGTATTTGAGCCGACAAGCCAATCGAACCAAGCCCTATGCACTGGGGGAAGATTCTCGAACTTGGTTCTGAAGAATGCCGCGAGTACGATGCGGCGGCCCAAATTCCCTGCATCGTTTTCGCTCAAATTGATTGAGTCCACGCGGAGAGGGGTCTCAATGGTTCCAAAGAAGAAGGACCGGCGCGAGCCGGTCCTTCTTGATGAGATGACGTGCGTGGGTGTCAGCTGG
>CAUJKL010000533.1 GCA_963204995.1 Planctomycetota bacterium
GTCGTGTTCGATTTCAATCTTTGACGATCGTGCGGTTCTCCAGGAGCGTGACCCAGGGGTTGTCGGCGTCGCCTTCATCCGACTCCAGAACGAACCAGCCGACAGCAACGTCGAGATCGCCATCACCGTCGTAGTCGCCGAGATCCAGCGTCGGGTGATTGACGTGACCGGTTTCCAGGGCATACCGATCGTACTGGCCGAGCGAAGTCTGCTCCATCCAAACGAGCGATTCGAACGGTTGCGATTCTTGCCGAGTGTACTTCGGCATGAAAGACCCCGCGACGACATCCAGATCTCCGTCCCCGTCCAGATCACCTGCCTTGGCACTGTGCGCGCCGGGCAGATAAGCCAGTCGATGATAAGCGAACGCGTCATCACCCTCGTTCTCGATCCAGCCAAACCCGTGGTAGGGTCTGGGGATCGCTGGCGTTTCAAAGGAGTCGCCGTGGCTGCAGAGGATATCCGTGTCGCCATCGCGATCCATATCGACAAGCTGGATACCGGTGGTGCCCCATCGCGGGTGTGGTGCCGCATAGATCGCCTGCTGCTCAAAGCGGCCCCGACCGTTGTTCACGAATCCGAGAATCAACTCGTGCTGTTGGCCCAGTGCTGCGATGAAGTCCGGGTGGCCATCTGAGTTCAAATCGATGATCGGAACATGGATTGCGCCGGTGCGGCTTTCGACCACGAAGGGCTCGAATTCGGGAGAGGCGTAATCCGTGGTGTGATTCTCGCAGTACAACACGTTGCCGGTGTTGAAGTGTCCATGGACTGCCACGACCAGATCCAGATCTCCATCGCCGTCGAAGTCGGCAGTTTGCGTATCGGCCACTCGCCCGAGTCCGTCGACGAGAACGGATGCGTCGAATTCTCCATCGGGACGAGCACGCAGCCACACCACGGCACCATGTTGCGTGTCCTGGGCGCTGAGTACACCAAGATCGGACACCAGAATGTCGAGCAATCCGTCCCCGTCGAGGTCGACGACGGTGGTGTTGCTGGGATGGGGCACCGCGGCGATGATCTTGGGGGCCGCGTCCGGTTGTGACGGTTGCCAGAGCGCTACGACCCCTTGATACATCTCGCAAACGAGGAGCTGCACCGTCTTGTCGTTGGTGAGTTGGACGAACTTCACGTTCGAGACCAGGGGCCGAATCGGAGACGCTTTCACCGTGAGCACATGGGGTTTGAATGCGAGTCGCGACGGCGGCGAGTCCGTGGCCGACGGTGCCAGTTGCAATTGTTCTGGCGAGTTCGAGGTGTAGTACCGAACGACATCGCCGATGCGAGGAATCTCGGCCGGGGGCCATTTCTTATCGCGCTCGGCGATCTCGTACATTTGGTTGATCCGCTGCGGCCAAAGCGAACGCGGTTCGCAATCGGGTGGAGGGAATCGATGGCAAGTGCCACAGAATTTCTGGATCTCCGGAGATGCCTGAGTCGACCGTGCGATGGCGTCAACTCCAGACGGCCGTCCTCCACTCGCCAAACCTGAGCCCTCACCATCACTCCACCACGATCGGACGCCAAGCAGGACGAGGCCGGCGAATGCAGCAGCCGACAGCGAAATCGCGAGAATCCTGCGCAACTTTCCGTCCCTCCACCGCCCGTGGACGGCCAGCTAATATGTCTTACTTACTGTGGATGACGACAAGCCGTGTCGATCAACTCCGTACGTCGACACTCTAATCAGTATCGTAACCGGTCGCCAGCGTCTTGACTCATGGTCCTTCAAACGACACTCAGCCCAACCAGCAATTGGGCTTACTGCGCAGCATAACAGACACCCATAATCTAGTTGGGGTTGCATTTGAATTTCAGTTTAGTTGGAGCCACGCGTTGCTATTGCTTGTCGTTCGTGGCGGTTGGTTCGACGCAGTCACGCTAGACCGAGGAGAGATTTGTGGTCTCGCGATGCGTGAGTTGCGCCGCGACCACGTGAACCTATCGACCAGCGAAGGCGAAGTAGAATGAAATCCGGGGCCGGGGTCTCGATCAACCAGAACCAGCCGTCAGCAAGCTCGCGCCGGGTGCTTGCAAGTAAGTCTGCCCGCGACGAGCCGCTTCTGCTATCCAGCCTGACTTCCCCGAGCCGAACTTTCCACCGCCACTTCACCCGCTCGTTCCTTCAAGTCATCGATCCGATCCTTGGCGCCGGTAAACTCCGAAGTCTCAATCGATTTGGCGATCGCCGCCCGCACGGGATTCAAATCCACGTACGCCGCACAAGCCAACACCGACGCTTCATCCAACAACAACTGAGCCTTATACCGGCCTTCCCAGAAGCGGCCGCTGCACTCGTCTTCGCGATTCGCTCGCCGAGCGATGTTCTCCGCCGTACAACGCATCCACCAACTCACGTCCGATAGCCGGCGTCGCACTTCCGCCAACCGATCGGCTTGGCCAACGATCATCTTGATGTCTTCCTCGGTTGGTTCCTCGGGCGAGCCATCATCCGTGCGTCGCTTGGGAAACAGTTTCAACCAACGTCGAGCTACCTCATCATCCGACCAGGTCACCACGACATCCGGCCGACTGCGGAGCACGACATGCAGATGGTTCGACAGTACGGTATAGGTCAAGCAATCGACGCCGAAGACGGAAGCCAGGAACTCCATTCGCTCGCGAATCCACGCCCGCCGATGCTCGAACGATTTGCCCGTGAACTGATCCTCGCCACACAGAAACGCCCTCCGCACACAGCGCTGAACCGCGTGTATCACTTGCATTTCGCTTGGATTCAAGTACTCACCTCTTGCCAATCGGGGCATGACGATTCTCCCGCTATGAAGTTGTCAGAGTGGTCCAAGAATACCCGTTTTGCAAAGTGAGGGCAATTGGAGTATGGGTGTCCCTGTTGTGCCCCGCTCTTTGTCTTCTTCGTGCTCGTACTCGTACTCAGCATCGCGGTACTCGTACTCGTCAGCAGCATTGTACTCCGTCGAAGATTCGGAAACGACATCCGATCGAGCAATCAATCGAGTCAGCATCGCAACACCCCGTTTGA
>CAUJKL010000534.1 GCA_963204995.1 Planctomycetota bacterium
TTCCGTCGTCCTCATCCGTGACGGTCAGCGTGATCTGGTACTGGCCGTCGTCATCGGGCGTGAAGCTGAACGCGGTCTTATTAACGCCGCTACCCGATGCAAACGCGACGCCGTTCTTCAGCACGCTGTAGCTGTACGTCAACGTGTCGCTGGTGTCGGCTGGATCGGTGGCCGCTGTGGTGATGTCAATTGGCGTCCCTTCCACGTGGAGGGTGCTGACCGAGACAAAACTCGGTGCCGGGTTCGCGTTGTTGACCGTGACATTCATACTCCGTACGGCACTAGTGCCCGCAAGGCCGTCGGACACCATGACCGTTACCGGATAGACGCCGTCGTCGGCAAATCGATGTTCGACAGGCGCGAGGTCATTCCTCGTTACAGGGGCCGATCCGTCGCCGAAGTTCCAATGGTAAGTCAATGTGGAACCCGACAAATTCAGCACTTCGACTTGATAGGCCAGTAGATCTCCTTCTTCGCCGCTCGTAGCTCCTGACAGCGACGTGATTAACGGAGGAGCATTGAACGTGATCAGTTCAAAGGTAGTTTCCTTTTTGCCGCCGTCTTCGTCAGCCGCAGTAATCTTAACGACTTGGTTCGGGACAATACCGCTGTTGACGTCCAGCAACCACACCCAGCGGCTGGCATCCAGTGAATAAACTTGGCCGATCGAAGCGGTCAATGTGACGGTATCCGCCGGCACATCGCCGTAGGTGCCGGTGTTAACGGCTTGGCTTCCCACCGCAGCGACAACCCGTGCATTGGTTGTTGCCAAGTCGGGATTTCTATTGGCGACGTTCACCGTTGTGGTCGCGATATGGCTGGCCCCGCCGCTGTCGGTCACACGCAAGCCGATTTTCCGTTCGACAACATTGTCACCAAACACCACGCTTGGCTGTTCGCCCGTGGCATCGACATCGAACGTGCTGCCGTCGTAGTCAAGATCCCAGTGGAACGTGAGCGCCGAATTGGGATCTTCTCGATCTGATGAGCCGCGACCGTCCAAGCTCAGCGAGACACCTTCGATGGCTGAGTAGGGTCCGCCTGGAACGGAGACTGGAGCCGAACCAAGCACTGTCAGCAAGGCTTCGACACCATTAGCTTGCGGGTAGCTGATCTGGAACGCGGTGGAACCGATGACGAAGACGGATCCGTTAGGCAGTCCGGCGAAGCCGCTACCCTTAACCGGATCGGCAGACGGATTGAGAATGAATGGAAACACATTTCCTGCAAGCACTGTTGTTCCGAGCGTTACATTCAGACGCGCCCCATCGATCGTCAATCCTCCCCCACGCGTCTCGATCTGATCAAACGCACCGGGATCTGTTCCGTTGATTTCGAGATCGAGATGCGAGCCGCTCTCGAGCACCAGCGAGTTGAACGCAATTTGACCGCTTCCAGATCCAGGAGCTAAACGTCCGCCCGATTGGACGACCACGGTGCCGTTGATTGTGCCGTTGCCGCTCGCTGTCGCACCGTCCGCGACGGTGAGATTTCCGAAGAGCGATGAAGATCCAATTCGTAGAACGCCGCCAAGCTGTGTGATCGTAGCAACACTAACCGAGTCGTTCAGCAGAGCTTGATTCGTATCAAGCTGGAGGTTTCCCGCACTTCCGGTGATCGGCGCACGTACATCCAAACGCGCCGCTTGAACGCTCAACAGCGGCGGGGCGACGATCGTTCCCGTAATAAGTACTTCGGCAGAATCGCTACCCAAGGCATCGCCATCGATGATCAAGTTGGCTGCGAATGCGGGATCGAGGGACGCGATGTCGATCGTGTCTGCCCCATTGCCACCGCGGATGGTGAGTGTAGCGGAGGGGTTCGGAAAGACCGTGGTCTCGAAGTGCCCATCCGGGCTGCGTAATCGCATTTTACCGGCCAGTGTCGGGTCGGCGTCTGTGGGGTCGGCGTCTTCCAGTATGGCGGTAGTCATCCCCGGCGGCAGTTCAAAGATCATGTTTTCGACACTGCCCGCATTGATCAGAAATGGCTCCAGTTCCAACCAGTTGAAGGTGACCACTCCAGCCAAAGCGACGGGTTGGAGCAGCGTTTGGCCGTCGGTTGCATTTAGCAGCGTTTGCGTGATGGTCGTAAATGTTCCGCCATGGATTTCTGCTCCGTCGATGCCTGATCCTCCGCCAGCGTCGAAAGTTATAGTGTCCGAGCGGTAGGTGTCAGAGGTGAAATCAAGAATCAAAGTATCATCGATGTTGTCCCGCCCGATGATCGTTCTGTGCAAGGGATCAAAGTAGGTTCCATCGCTGACCGTCTGGCCATTTTCGAGCACGCTCTCGTTCAGTGAACTGTGAACGAGTCGAAGTTCGTTCGCCGTGCCCGAATCAGGTGCCGTTGCGGAGACCGTTCCTGCATCGTCGTTGAAAATGAATCCATAGCCGAGCGGTTTGCGCAGTACGGCGTGTTGGCCGTTCGACAAGAACAGCTGGACGATCTCGTCGGACTCGAAATCGGTGTCGCCATGAACGACGACTTGGATGGTCCGTGTTGTTACATCGTGAGCGGCCCACGTAAGGGTTCCGGCTGCTGCGGTGTAATCAACTCCCGCCGTCGCCGATCCATCAACCGTCGCGTAGTCGACCGACACGGGATCATCGTGATCACCAAGCAGTTGGACCGTATACTCGAGAACCGTTGTTCCGTTGTTTCCTTCACGAACGAACGTGTCCGAGACTCCGAGTATTGAGGGAATCACAGTTCCTACCGTCGCCGCATTAATACGAGTTTGCAGATTTGCGTCGGTGAACTCGGCAAGGACATCGGCGATCGTCTGGGTACTGGCACCCACGGCCCGCAATGCGGCGGCAGCGTCGCCTTGCGCGACCTTTTTGACTTTCGAGATCGCCTGTGCGTAATCACGATCATTCGTCGCGGGCAGCGCATTGATCGCTTGATTTCCGGCTGCGATAATCGCCGCTGCGCCAGAGACCACGTCCGCCGCAAACTCGATGCCCGTGACGGTACTGATGCCCGTGAGAATGTCGGCGATTACGTTGGGTGCGGCGAGATCGGTGCCGCTGTCCGGATCCGCAATCTTTTCCGCGAGATCGGCATAAACCAGATCAGCAAAGAAATCGACGGGCAGCACTCCCGACGCGCCCGCGAAGAGTTCCGCGATTTGGACGACCGTGCTGTAAAGTTCGACATGTGTTACCCAGTAGCGGGCTGCGATTGCGTCGCCGTTGGCGAGACCCGCTAAGGGATTGAGCGAACCGATACTGGCGGGCGGCAACGCGAATGCATCGATCACGCGTTGCTCGGCGTCTGACAAGCTGAAAG
>CAUJKL010000535.1 GCA_963204995.1 Planctomycetota bacterium
ATAGTCTTGCACGACGCGCATGTAGTCGCCCAAGATCGAGTCTTCGTCACACCACTCGGCTCGCAAGGCGTGCGGTGGTTCGAGTTCGAGTCCGATGGACCAGATCGCCGGGCTGCCGTAGCCGAACTCGCGTTGCAACCATTCCAGCGTCTCGGTACGTTGACGCAAGCGAACGAAGGAACTTTCGAATCGCCCAAGCCCGCTGAGCTTCCAAGTCACCAGCGCCGGACGATCGTTCTCGGCCAGACTGCGAAGCCGCGACCGCAATTGGTTCTGTGCTTCACCGCGAGGATTTCCCGCGACGACCTCGATGCTCTCGCGATACCAACGAATCGCATCGGTCTCGATCATTCGCAGGCGAGTCTCGCCGTCCGCGGCGACGCTGACCAAGGTGCATCCGTGCGGGCCGGTGTCACGCGGTGAGAAGCCTTGAGGACTGCCGGGGCAATGAGCGGTGACAACACCTTTGAACGGCGAGTCGGGCACATCGGAACCACCGGCCGCCCAGTACTCCAGCCCTTGGCGCGGCTCGTTGAACAGATCGCTCCTGCCGTGCATCACGGCGATCTGATAGCCGCCCACGGCAAGACTGAGGAACTCGCCAGCGTGCAATGATTTCTGCGGATGCCAACTGCGCCCCAACAGATCGGCGATGGCGTGCTCGCCGCGATAGTGAGTCAGCTGTTCGACTTTATCCGAAGAAAAGATCCGCACATTCGCGGGCCAATCGATGTTGCGAATACAGTCTTCCTGGAGATCGTCTTTGCTCGCCGCCCAATACACCGAGATGGCACGGCTCTTGAGCTTCTCGAATTGTTTTCGCAGAAACGCCACGGCTCGCGGGCCGGCATGCGTTGGATCGAACAGATCGCCGCTGAGCACGACGAAGTCAACTTCCTCGCGGACCGCAGCTTGGAGAACTCGCTCAGCGGCATCGAACGGAGCGTTGACCAACGATTCGAGCATATGCTCCGGCGGATCGGAAAATCCGGCGAGCGTTCGCTCCAAATGAAAACTTCCGGAATGCAAGAACCGGAACGACTGACCTGACATGAGCACCTCCCTGCGCTCGGGTTTTACTTGGCTTCCATGCCTAAACGTGCGGGTAGTCCAGACGCGCCGGCGGCAGTCTAACACGGTGTGGCAAATCCGCCTAGTTTGATTTGCGGGCGGTGCTAGCACTCGCGAGGTGCGACTGGCGCATTCAACTTCCACACTTGGAACGACTGAATGACACTCCCCACACACATTCGTCGTCTCCTTATATTCGTTGGTCAAATGTTTCGAGTGACAAACACCAGTTCGACATGCGGAATTCGATCGAAGCAAACAATACCTGGACGAGTGGTGTAAGCTGTTTCGTGGTGGCCGCGGAAGCTTGGATGTACTGCTATTCTATATCTCCTCGCTTGGCAACAATCTTGACGTGGTTCGTGGGCATGGTTCGTGGGCTAGGAGTTGTTCAGCTGCTTTGCTAGAAGACATGGTAGACGAAATCTTTACCCCCTAAAGTAGAAACATCACCGGCCTCAAGTATTTCGACAAGCTCGCACCGTTGCTCGAGCGTCTGCACGACGATGCTTGCGAACGAGGTATCGGGCTTGTCACACCAATCACGAAAAAGACGGTTTAAAGATGGTGAAAGGCCGTCGCATATGTCGGGAATCCATTTCGGGACTGTTCCTAAGTTCGAGTTTTGCACTTTTTGGAGTGCGACGATTCATCGCCGCTTTGGTTTTTTTCGACTTGGAACCAATTATTCGCTATCCAATGTAAGTTGCGGTGATGCTGAAAAAGTGCTTCGCACTGAAGAGCAAAGCGGTGACAAGTCACCGCAGTCCAAAAAAAATGCAAAACTCGAACTAAGCCACCATCCTCGGTAGTACTCTTGTCCAGCGGCACGAGTCGCTTGATGCTGCGCGGTGGCGAGTTTCTAATCGCAATGTTCCCGTTCCTCGCGCCCGGCGTGTCATTCTGGCAGCCGTTCCACAGCCCCTGGACGTCCCGCCATCTCCTGCGTTCGACCACCGCATACCCCGTGCCGAGCAGTCTTGGGACAGGTCCAATATTCAATATAGGGCCGGGTCGCGCAGCGCATTCTTGGATTCATCGAACAAAAACACCGAGGAACCCTGAAAGGGCTCGACAAGGATGACGTTGTGAAACCCCTTCAGGGTTTGAGATCTTTTTGTGCAAGCAACCCAGGGTGCGCTGCGCGACCCTGGGCTAGGTTGTTGAACGGCTTCGCCGTGCAGGAAAATGTCGCAACCCTATCGTTGGGGCGTGTAAATATTTGGGTAATGCCAAGGACTCAAGCCCAGGGCTGTTGTCCATCTTCCGTTCGGGACCAAGAATGCGCAACTTCAAAGCTCGCGTTTCAGGCTTGAATAATACTAACCGAACAACGCGACGTAGAGGAGGAACGAGAGCCAAACCAGGAAGGTCACGATGCTGACGGAAAGCATGACGACGTTTCGCTGCGGCGCACGGTGCGACGGAGCGGGCTGGCCCTCGGGATCGTGAGGCGGGAGTTGCTGTGCCTCACCAGCCGCATCTGCCGCTCGACCTCGCCGCTTGCGATTGGACATTATTCCGAATCGCCCGGCTCGAGGATCGTGATCTTATAGTCTCGTTGAAACGCTTCCTGAAAGTCGTAGTGACCGTCGAAGTCCTCGCGCCGGTCTGTCTCGGACTTGGTCATCTCGCCCACTTCGATCAGCTTATAGACAATCTCGCCAAAGTCGCTCGTCGTCTTCACACCCCAGCTGTTCAACACAACCTTCGCCATCAATCCGTACATCTCCGCCGCGTACAAGCGAATCGCCTCGCACAGTTGTTGGCCTGTCAGATGAGCTTCCGGCGGCAGGTCGTCGAAATCGTCTATTCCATCTACATTGAACGGTCGGGGGCGACCCATGCCAAGTTCGAATTGAGCGTAGGCGAGCGATTGTTGGACAAAGACATAGGCGTCGACCGTGTATCGGCCATCCTTCTTTGCAATCTCCGCCAATCGTCGTAACGCTTCAGCCATAGTAGTCGAAGTCATCGGGTTACTTCTTCTTCTCTTTCTTGAGAACGGTGAGAACCTCTGTTGCGTCGATCAACATCCGCCGTCGATCTTCCATCTCGACCAACAACTGCTGGGCGAGTATCTCGTGCCCCAGAATCCGTCCACGACCGTTGCCCGTAATGATTTCGGAACCGACGGGTGGAAGATCTTTGCGCAGTTCGTTGTACGTATCGTATTCATAACGCAAGCAGCATTTTAGCCGACCACAGCGTCCGGAAATTTTGGTCGGATCAAGTGTTGCCTTCTGCATCTTCGCCATCTTCATCGAGACGGGTGGCATGTCGTCCAAATGCGTGTTACAGCAGACTGGCTTTCCGCAATCGCCGTAGTCGGCCAGTAGCTTCGCCTCGTCGCGCACACCGATTTGACGCATCTCGATGCGAGTCTGAAATTCCGCCGCCAGTTGTTTGACTAAGTCCCGGAAGTCGATGCGATCTTCTGCCAGATAGTAGATAACGATTCGCTCGCCACCAAACAGGTGTTCGAGGTCGACGAGTTCCATCTGTAAGCCCAACTCGGCGACCGTCCGCTTGCAAGTCGTGAACTCATCGGCCTCTTGTGCTCGAATGTGGAAAGCCTCGTTGATATCCTCGGCCGTCATCGTCCGCAGGATCTGACCGTGCGATGGGTTTTTCAGATTGGCGATCGCATTCTCGCTTGCCTCGCACAGCACTTCCCCCGCTTCCATGCCGCGATTGGTGCGAGCGATCACTTGCGTGCCGCGGTCGTGGAGATCGCCCCCACGCGCCGACATCACGCCGAGCGATCTCATCGTGCCAAATCGAACAACGTACTTGGGCATCGGGTATTACCAGCGGTGAAGGGATGCGGCGTTGGATGCACGCCCGTTTCGAGTGGTTGAGTATAGTAACATGCGTGTTTCGCGGAAAGTCGCCCACAGCCGTGATAGCAGCGAGATTCGGAGCCCGCCCGCCGATCGCATCCTTGTCACCGATTCGGCGGCGGTGTA
Organism: Planctomycetota bacterium; assembly: GCA_963204995.1. Classification (GTDB taxonomy): domain Bacteria; phylum Planctomycetota; class Planctomycetia; order Pirellulales; family Pirellulaceae. Next base: position 4,041 of record CAUJKL010000535.1, read on the forward strand.
AAAGTCACTGCATGCAACAGTACAAGGATCTTCTGCAGCGAATCTTGAACGAGGGTCATCCCAAAGAAGACCGCACGGGCACGGGTACGCTGAGCGTGTTCGGCCATCAGATGCGATTTGACTTGAGTCAAGGCTTTCCACTGTTGACAACGAAGAAGCTGCATTTGAAGTCGATCATCCACGAATTGTTGTGGTTCCTGCAAGGCGAGACAAATATTCGCTACTTGAAAGAGAATGGCGTCAAAATCTGGGATGCGTGGGCCGACGCGGATGGCGAGTTGGGGCCGGTGTATGGTCACCAGTGGCGTTCATGGTCGGGAGCGAACGGCGAGCAGATCGACCAGATTCAACAGCTCGTCGACCAGATCAAAAGTAATCCGGACTCGCGCCGCTTGATCGTCAGCGCCTGGAATGTGGCCGATGTGGCCAAGATGGCTTTGCCTCCATGCCATTTGCTGTTTCAGTTCTATGTCGCCGGCGGTCGGCTATCGTGCCAACTGTATCAACGAAGCGCGGACGTATTCTTGGGCGTGCCATTCAACATCGCTTCGTATGCGTTGTTGACGCTGATGATGGCTCAGGTGTGTGACTTGGAGCCGGGAGACTTTGTTCATACCTTTGGCGACGCACACCTGTACAACAATCATCTCGAGCAGACTCGCGAGCAACTCAGCCGCGAACCTCGCTCGCTCCCCACGATGCAAATCAATCCCAGCGTGCGATCGATCTTCGGTTTCAAGTATGACGATTTCAAACTCGTCAACTACGACCCGCATCCTCACATCTCAGCCCCGGTGGCTGTCTGAGATCGCCTGCGACAA
>CAUJKL010000536.1 GCA_963204995.1 Planctomycetota bacterium
ATCGGGATAGGCAGATGGGTTGGCCGCTAGTTCGGTGGCGCGCAGCACCGCATGACCGACGAGTTGCGAGAGCGAATCTTGACGGCGTGGATCGACCGCGCGCGTGATGACGACTTCCGGTCGCCACTCGCGAAGCCGCAACACACAGTATTCTTCCAGGAGACTAGCACCATCGGTCTTATTCGCAACGCTCCAGCCATGAGTGATCGACTCCGCCGTCATCTTAAGGCCGGCTTGCCGCACCGGGAATCTCCAAGTTGTGTTGGCGTACGATCCGCTCGCGGCCACGACTCCGGCTGACAGACGCTGCTCGACACTGGTGGTCAGCTCTGAGGAAGCTTCAACATCACGACGCGTCAACGATTCGATGACGCCGAGGTAGCCTTCATCCCCGCAGTAGCGAGCGAGCAGTTCAAGCGGGGCCTCCGAGTGTTCGGCGAACAACCCCAGCAGCGCAGCTCGGCTGCCGCCACTGCGTTGCGTCTGCCAGGTCTCGCCGCCATCACGCGTGGCAAGAATCATTCCCAACGCGCCCACCGCCCAACCTCGCTGCGCATCTACGAACGTCATGGCATGAATGGGCAACGGCTGGCCGGTATGAAGCAGTTGCCAAGATCGACCGTGATCAACGCTGCGAAAGAGGCAGCTGCCTGGGTTACCCGCGACCCAGCACACGTTGTCCGCGGTCGCGAACGCGCGGAAGTCGATCTTGTCAATCGCTCGTGGAGACAGCGGCAGTTCGGGCGAGTTCCACGAACGCCCGGCATCGTTGGTGACGAGCAATAAACCTCCGTCGCCGGCGAGCTGGATGTGGGCGGGACCGGTTGCTTGAGCGGCCCGCAAATGGCGCAGGCCCGCGTTCGGTTTAACGAGTGGTTGCAACGAAGTTGTATCGACGACTGCGGCAGCACCCTCTCGCCCGACGACGACGCCATGGTCGGCATCCACAAAGTCTCCGGTGATCCAAGTGCTGAGCTGATTCGTTGCGTAGGATGTCCAACTCCGTCCGCTGTCTTCGGTTCGAAAGACGCCTGCCGGATACATTGCCGAGGGCGTACCGACGGCCCATCCGCGTCGTCTGTCAAAAAACTTGACTCGCGTCAGCTTCGGCAACGTCTCCGACGAGACTTGCGTCCAACGCCGTCCTCCGTTTTCAGTTCGCAATACGACGCCACTAGTGCGATGACTATAGGAGTGCGTCCAACCACCAACAATCCAGCCGTTCTGGTCGTCCACGAAGTGAATCGATTGCAACGAGCAGTTAACCGGCGAATCGGCCAACCGCCAGCGTCGTCCGCCGTCCTCCGTCATCCAGATCACACCGCGATCCCCAACCGCCCAACCGCGATCTGCATCGAGGAAGAAGACGTCATGGAGTGCCGCATCGGGCAGCATTTGAGGTAGTGTGCTAGCAGGCTGAGCGCAAAGTGGCCGCCAATTCGCTTGTGCGAACAACAGCATTAGAGCAGCAATGAAGATTCGTCGTCCGTGACGCATCGTCCGAGCTCCGTCGAGAAGATTTCGGGAGAAGTGGGCAGGGATTCTACCCAATCGGACAACCAGCTCCTAGTGAGAAGTTGCTGTTGTAACGGGCCGAATCCACGATTTGGGCAAGCCTTTTTTGGTCTCGCAGAGGATTTCTAGAATGGATTGCCGATCGGCGGGTGACAGATGAGCGAATGGCTCGGATTGATCCTCACCCGTGAGAATCTCCCACAGCCGTTGGTAGACCTGCGCCCGAACGCGATCCGGTAATCCGTCGAACGCCTCGGAATAGATCAAAAAGCTGCAAGGATACCGAAACAGACGACTCGCGAGATCGAATTGCCGAAGACTGCGGCCCTGGCTGTCGAAGGGACCGCGTGCGGCAAAGTCATCCGCGAACGTCGTGGTCCCGGCGATCGGTTCGGTGAGCTGATGTTCGTCCACCATCAGCAATGCCTCGACCAACTTCTCGGCTGTGGAGGCATAGCGGCGTTGCGTCGAATCCGACTCGAAATCGAGCAGTCGTTCCAGTGCCTGATTCATCACCACCGCATCGCGCTCTGTTATGCGGCCGCTGAAGTTCGCCGCCGCGATGTGATTATGAACCGACACTTGGTGACCCAGCACCATCAGTGCAACGATATCGCTGTCGGGAGTGAGGTAGCGCGAGGTGTTAATGTGAGCGCTCAAGTCCGTGACATTGGCACCCGCGTCGACATCGAGACTCTCCGAACCATTCGCGGAATCGACGACCACGTTGCCCATATGTCGCTGCTTGCCGTGCGTTCCCGTGACGTACCAGCCACCCCATCGCTCAGAGAACGGACTTGAGTCGTCGGTTCGATAAGTCCCCGAACTAAAGACTGGCAACCCGCGGGCGTCGGAATACACCGAGCGCATGATGTGGCCTGGGATACGTTGTGTGTGGCTCGACGCGTGACACAACAAGCAATGATCCGTCTGTCGGGAAATGACGGCGCGAGACTTATCGTTTTGGTCCACCGTATAAAAGACGGCACCGAGCTGCGGGTCGACCGCCGATATCTCTACGACGTCCCCCTGCTGGACCCAGCCGAGATAGATGTCGTCATTGAAGTAGAGCGCGCGAGGCGTTCGCGGCGAAATGCGATGGCGTTGAAGGCTCGTCTGAGAGAAGACCAATGTCTGTGATGAAGCGGGGACTTGCAGATACTCCATCAGCGCAGGCAAGTACCCCTGTTCGGCATCGTAGGGAAGTGTCAATTCACCGGCGTCGATCGATTTTTTCAGCTTCGCGACGCTATCGTGCGGCGTGGCGATCGAGTAGTTGATCGGCTCGCGTTCAAACTCAAGTTGCCCGTATCCCGGCGTGTCGACCAACAGCAACGCGAGCACGAACAGCACCAGCAAGATCGGTTTTGAGCAGGGAAGATTCACGTCAATTCCTCGGCGGAGGCAATTCATGCGGCTTGGTAATGTCGTGTAATCAAATCATTCTGCATCCAGAGTAACTTGTTGAACGCACGCAGGGTTCGCGCTTGCGTGTCCGCATCGAGACCCAAACCGAGGATCGTTGCCACCAGAGCGTCCGATACGAATCCCATCAGTGCGTTCATCTGGACGAGCGGCACGTTAAGTTCTGCGCTACCCGCTTTGGGCGTATGCATCTTCCCAACGAAGTCCAGATAGTTGAGCATCGCGCCATCATAAGGCTTCGTCACCAGTGCCGTCAGATAACGCCCCAAATGCTGCTTGCGAAACTCGATCATTTCGTGGTCTTGCGTCAGCGATGCGATGTCTTGGGGAACGTCGCCGTCATAGCCGGATTGGCGAGGCACGAAATGTCGCTTCGTCGAGCTATAGGAGAACAACTTGTCGTAGACCGCGTTGACGAGAGTCGGCACCACCGGCGCGAGGTGCGCCGCCGCTCCATGTATCGCGGCGACATCACTTTCGCCAAACCCTATGAACTCGCTAACGTAACCAAAACGGAAAGCGAGATCTGCCTCAAGCTGTGCTTCATCAATCTGTTTCACTGTCGAATTTCCTTAGTCGAACTCAAGGTGGATGGAATTCTCACAGACCAACGGCTAAACTGGATGCAATCGTCCAATTATCTTTCGGAGTATACAAGTGGTAAATTGGATGTCAACATCCAGTTAGGACTAATTGATGTTGTCTCAAACCGTCGAATACGCGTTGCGAGCCGTCGTCTATTTGTCAGACCAATCTCCGTCGGCGCGGACGACCGGTCAAATCGCGGAAGCGACGAAGGTGCCGCCGGCCTACATGTCGAAGGTGTTGCAAGGGTTATGTCATGCGGGCATCTTGCGGTCTCAGCGCGGTATCGGCGGTGGGATGTCGCTGATTCATTCGCCGGGGGAAGTGACGATTCTCGACGTCATCAACGCGGTAGAGCCCATCGGTCGGATCGAGAGTTGCCCGCTGGGGCTGAAGGCACATGGAATCCAACTCTGCGCATTGCATCGGCGGCTTGATGATGCATTGGCCACCGTCGAAGAGGCTTTCCGAAATACGACGCTCGCCGAAGTACTCGCCGACCCGAATCCGAGTGTCCCGCTGTGCGACCTGCCCGGACGATCGCCAGAGTAGGACGGGTCTCCTGGCCCGTCCGTCGCATGATGGGCCAGGGCCCGAAGGGTCCGCACAACCCCTGCCGGGTGCCGTAAGGCCCCGGATCGATTGCCAAGTGCGTATCGAAGCCCTGAAAGGGCGACACATTTAGTATCGCTACTCCCAGATATATCGAAGGTCATATTCAACATGTAGGAAAAGAACTTCGTTGCGATGTCCAGCAGAGAGATAGGGCTGGCGGTTCTTTGTGCTGAACACGATATGGTCGAGGAGCTGTTGATGAGTTCCTGCCATGGTGTTGGCCCTCGCTGTGTCGCCCTTTCAGGGCTTGGGAAGTAAATTTGCGATCTGTCGACCGGGGCCTTA
>CAUJKL010000537.1 GCA_963204995.1 Planctomycetota bacterium
ATCACGCCCACGTCTGCGCCGGCAGCCAGCAGTTTGTCGATCAGAACTGTTTCCGCTTTGCGCGCTTCTCTCGCGATCTGCGGGTAGCCGATCTTGCGACGTTCGAGTTCGAGATAAACCCACGGGATAAAGAGAAAATACCGGGCACGCGTCTGGATCGTACTCGTGCCGGGAAATAGCAGGTCGGCCAGGGAATCACGGACCGTGCCAATTCCCAGTTCGTCACGAGTATCCTCGTCACGGAACTGGTCAATCACTTCCATCGCCTGCCGGCGTTCACCTTCCGAGAAGTCGAGCCATGTAAATGTAGATGACATCACCTCCACCCCTTTCGAGCCTGAAAAACGTCCCATCGATCAAGGCTATATCGCCGTGTGGATCGTCGCGATTCGACTTGCGTCAAATATCTACCTCATACCTTTCCCGCAGATTCGCGACGTGCTCTCGAAGTTCCGTGATTTGATCCCATTCGTCCCATAACTGGGAATAATTCATCGATTTGAAGCCGACATTAGAGCTTTCCACTTGAATTGCGAGTTCCGCGAGCTCGCGACGATGCTGACGACAAACGTCGAGATCGCCTGCGTTAGTTGGCTCCCAGTACAGGTAGAGCAACGTTACGGACGTTGCCTCCGACTCCTCGAAGTGACGAATGAGACCAAGGTAGTGCTTCACCAGTTGCGCTACGTCCAGGTTTCTCTTACCGGCCGTCTTGGAATTTTCCAGTACGTCCCACCAGCAGTCTTCCGCATGTTGAAAACTCTTGCGTTGATAAGCCTTTGAGTATTTGGCCTTCTTTGGCGTCAAATATTCCAGCAGTTTGGACTCAATAGCGACGACGTCGCCTTTCGCCTCAAGCCACACGTCCAGGTTCGGTGGTGTTCCACGGCGAAGTTCAGTTGGGCATTGCCGTTCAAATGTTGGTGCCGAAAAACCCGATCTTCCAAGGATATGCAACGTACTCGCGTCTGCTTTGAATCGAGCAAATGAATTGACGGCCAAGGCAGCAGACGAATGAACTGCGCAGAACTTGATGCGGAGTTCGTCACCTGCACCACTTCGCAAATCGGCTTCAAACTGGTCAAGTGTGACGCCGCGAACGAGATTCTCATCCGGCCATCGGACATACCCTTGGCTGTTCGGCGTCGGACCAGGGAACCTTTGCTTCAATGCTCGCTTCGCGACTGCTGACGGCCCGCTAGTTTCTTTTCGATTCGTCATCTTGATGACTCATAGGCTATATTAACTTCGGCTTGCTGCGTCCACTCCACTCAATTAGCTCGCACTAACATCCATCCCTCTCTGCGGATACGGTCTGCTTCGTTACCCTGAATCGGTCGTTGGAGAATTGAAGAGGGTGTGGTTAGCGGTATCGATTCCGGTTCAGAACGATTTCTAAGATGATCCCACGCAGTCAGCGCGCAGAGAAAAGCGTCGAATGCGTCTGGAGAGCCCCGTTGCTCACATACCCATTCGAGCCAATCTAATCCACGCTGGTCGAGAACAAGCGAATATTGTTGCTGGAGCGATCGAAGCAAATCGCGACGCACCGTTGGTTTACGTTTGTAGTTGCCAAACTCGGACGCCGCTAACTTCACAAACGCTCCCGGATAAGTTTCAAATAGCACGACCGGCCGTTGAGGAGCGTTCAATCCAAAGTCGATATCCCAGGCAAACTGCCGCAACTCCTGCTGTACTATCGACCAACAAAATGCCGCCTGCGCGATTGTGTCCGCCCCTACGGGCAATGGTTTAACAAAGGGATACTTCTTTCGTATCTCGATGTCGCACCAGCGGCGTTCAAAGTCCTGCCGTAGCGGCATCGAGTGCTGCCCCTGCCATCCACACTGCGCGTTCCAATTTGTGACAAAGTCACGATGGCCATCCGGCCATCCGAACGGAATGTCAACCGCGACCGAGACCGGCTGATTCGATGCCGTGAGGCTTCCGAACAAATGCCTGAGAGACTCTTTACTAGGGCGACATATCAACGTAGGCGAGACTCCTCGGCTTGCATTAATACGTGCCTGTGGTAGTAACAACGGCATGTAAGCAGACTGTAGGTCGCGTGACAAAATAAGGACACAGAGCCCCCAATTGTCTTCATCCGCGGCAGCGTCAAAGCCGACCGCGATCGGGCAGGCGTTGGTTACAATCTCTTGTGCTGCTCCAACGAGCAATTCTTCAAGTTGCGGCTGCATAAGATCACTCTCATTGACTTCATTCTCAGAATGCCCGCACCGCCAAACCGTGTTCGTGTAGTAGCTTGAAGTGGCGGATCAATTGCCTTGCAAGCCATTCACTTTCAATCTTCAGCCCAACTTCAATGTTTCGTTCTTGCCCCGCTTCGGTGAAGTTCGCGGATGACACAAACACGTACTTGGCATCGACGACGACGCACTTCGCATGTAGCGACGATCGTACCGGCTCCTCGTCGGCAACGGATCGTGGGTCATAGTAGACGGCGGGTAACCGACAACCGGCCGGCCACTGCGTTGTTTTGAAGCGTTCTCGGAACTTGGCGACTAGAATTTCAGATAGACTCTTGTCACGATCGGGGCGTGGCACATTAAGAAAGAACTGCACATCAAGGTCCGGCAGTTGTTCCATCCTCTGGGCAAGCGACTCGAACACTTGTTGGCCCTGATATACCGCGTAGCCAACCACTAAAACTGATTGCTTCGCGTGCGAAAATAGTTCGCGAACAACGACCGAGGTGTCACGGTTCGTGATGCCCGGAGCCTCCGGGCCGGATGTTACAAGGTCGATTGGGGGCTCTATGGCGGGACCGTTCTTACGGTCTTGTTCGATTAGCTCCAATGCTGCTGCTATCTGCTCGCGAGTAAAACCCAAGTTTTCGAGCTGAATTAGTCCATCTCGAACTACGCCTACCAAACCGGACGAAACGGCGGGTGATAATTGCAGCTTTGAGTACGGAGATGCAACTTTCCCTAATCGCAGGCCCACGACTAACGCCCGGAGGTCCGTGTTACTGAGTTTGGTAAACGCGTTGTTCATTCGTTTGCCATTTTGAAGAATTCAATTCCCAGGTTATCGACGGTCGGGACAACTAACGCGCGGTCAAGGAACTCGTTGTGTTGTTCGCACGACGTTTCTGAAATCAACAGACAGCCGTGACAGGCCGCGCCGTGCAAGAATCGCCTTTCATGTTGATTGGCTGGCTCGTGTTGAGCACACACCGGATCATTCGAGCAAAGTTCACCCATTTCCAACGCGTTACGAATGTGCTCATGAATGCGTCGACCAACTTGAATCAAGCCCCCGAGCGTTCCCTCGGCATCCGACGTTCCGGTGTAGAGCAACACGCCGTATCCAACATCGGGGATTGTGTAAATGCGTTCGCGGATCGAACTGGCGGGGTAGCCACATTCGAGTGAGACCGCCGTCACCAAAAGATGTGAGAAAGAATGAAACAGTACGTACGGCAACAACCCGCCTGCTTCAACGAACTTCTTGGCCGAACCTTGGTGCTCAGCCTTCCATGCTTCATAACCGCCAAGAAGCCTGACGCCTCGGGCAATTACGTCTTCGCGAGCAACCCAATCTTCAACGGCTTTCTTGTTGAACTGGATAAACACGCCCTCGCCACGATTCTCAACCGCTGGCAACCAACTGATTTCTCGCGCCAGCGTCGCACGCCGCACACCAATCTCAAGTTCACCGTCGATGTCTGGTGAGACAGCCTCGAACCGCGTGAATCCAACCTGCGCCATTACCTCACGCAGTCGATGAACCAGCACGATTCGATCAACGCTGTCCATCCATCGAGCGTCCCACGCTTCTTTGGGGAGCGTTCTCGCAAAAAAGTTTCCATCTGGTCTGTCATCGCCAAGTTCGTCTTTACTGGCGATCAATGTTTCCATTTCGGCTTGTTTGATCGATTTGCGGTTCTCCATCGACTGGCCACGTCGCACTTTAACCTCCTGAAAGACTTCTTCGTTGGTGAAATCTTCTAGTGCTTTGCGGACCTTTTCGCGTTTTCGCTCTCGTTGAATATCGTCAGCGTTTTCCGCGATCTCGACGAAGTCCCACATCGACTCCACGGCTTCGCGTAAGGTTTCGTATCTGTCCGGCAAAGAAATGACACTCATCAACTGAGTGAAATACGCGTTGCTGGCGGTCCGAATTAGCAGCCGGTTAGGCTCACCGCAACTTTCGTTCGCGTACAGTCCGAGCCAAGGTCGTCGGCCGTCACAACGGCCTAGCGATTGTGGCGACTCCGCAGCCTGAGCCATGCTCCTTTCGCCGTTGCCGCATTCGCAACGGACCCAGACCTCAGCAAGGTCGCCGCTGGTGCCTCGTTCCTCAACCCAGAGTTGTCGACGGCAGTCCGTCTGACCGCCATGAACAAACTCAAACCAATCGATATCGCCGATGTGGCCATTTTTACACGCTCGGACAAAACGTACGGGCACTACCGCTCGCTTCTTTCTGTTGTCGTCGACGAACTTCCCTTTGCTGAGCATCTTGCGATGCACGAGCATGCGAGCGCGAACTGTTCCATGACTCGCATCGCTATCCACATCTTGAGTGATGAACCACTCAGGAAACTGCCAAGCCGTGATCCCGGTCTGTGGTGCAGTTGGGTCATCCGCGTCCGGCGGCGGGCTGAACAACTTCAAGACCTGAAGCGGTGGATCGAATAGCGACTTTAACTTGTCAACCAACCGAGGCTCAAGGATTTCCTCGCCGCCGGTCGACCACGAATCCAATCCGCCGATGAGCACGGAATGATTAGGAAGATCCATCATTGATCCTGGGCCAAATGACGTGATCAATTGGCTTTGTCGGATTTGTCCGTGAGGGCGTGCTCCTGGCTTGTGGCTCATGTTCCTTCCTCCTCAGTGGGAAGTTCGACGCCGTCCAAAGTTTTTAACCACAGATTGACGCTCGGCTCTACGTCTCTCATCGAGCGATTCGCCCGAAACTTCTTGTGGCGTGGCGGAAGATTCTTCAACTCGGGGTTCAAGAACTCGTACAGCAGCCGTTGGGCACTTCCTGCCTCGGTCTGGTATTGGAGGGCTCCTCCCATGTCGTGAAGCTCTTTAGCAATCGCGCTCCACTCGTCGAGCAAGTCCTTGCAGCGAGCCTCGACTTTCAATCGCAACTGCTTAGCATCGTCAGACGACGTGTCATGATGCGTGTCGAACGCCCGTTGCGATAGCTGCTTTACGGCAAAGTCGAGCCGAGGCAACTCCCGGAGAATCTCAGTTGCTCCTCGCGGTGGCGTCATCGGCAGATGTCCCTGACGCGCCAAGGCAATGAGAGTTCCAGCCAGCCCACGGTCGAGCGCTCTTGGCGAAAATGGCGTGACGCTGGTTGCCTCGACGCTGCGATAAAAAGATTCGTGGAAAGCCGCAAACCGCTCGTAGTGCGATCGGTCTCGCGGTCGGTGGATATTCAGAATTGTGAGCACGAGACCCGGTCGGTTGTCATCACGACCGACACGGCTGGTTGCCTGGATGTACTCGGAACTTGTCTTGGGTTGCCCCATGCAGACCATGAGCCCGAGTCGAGTGATATCCAGACCGACCGAAATCATGTTCGTCGCGATCGCGACATCCACGTGATCTTTCTCATTGAATACTTGTTCAAGCCGTCGCTTTGCCTCCGATACTTTGTCGGTGGTGACGCGACTTGTCAGCTCTACCGGCTCGTAGTCGATCGTGCGGTCACCGAACAATCCTTCCGTCTCGCCTAGCCGCATTCGAGCACTTCGGCCCGTGAGCTGTGTGCGTACTTCATCTTCGATCAGACGACGAGCGCCGCCGAGTTCTCGCAAGCTGTTGAAGTAACCAAGGAGCGTCATGTACGGATCGGCAGGGTTGTTGTCTACCTTTGTGCCTCCATGCTCAATGTAGGCTTTTTGAGAAGCTCCGAGCAGCGCCAGATAGACCCGCAACATGATCACCTTCGGACTGCGACCCTGGGCTGCAACCCCGACGTACTTTCTTGCGTTGCTTACTTTTGTGGAATGAGTTTGAGCGAAGAATGAATCGCGAACATCGGGTCCAGGTGGCGGGAACACATCAACATGGCGACGATTGAACAACGCACGAATCTGACTCTCCGCTCGACGGACCGTCGCGGTCGACGCAATGATCTTCGGGCGAATCGATTTGCCGCCCACTTGGATCGTCGACAACTCGTCCAACGCAGACTCGTACAGCCCAACCATCGTTCCAAGCGGGCCTGAAATGAGATGTAACTCGTCTTGAATGACGAGATCCGGTGGCGGCAAGCGATCAGTCGGCAAAGGATGACCGGCGGTAGGATCGCAGGGACCATAGAAACCCTCCGAGTCGACGCGATCGACGCGACCAAAGAACCCTCCGACCTCGCCGGTCCACGGCATTGCCGCGAACTTGTCGACCGTTGCGATCAGAAAGCAGGGCAATCGGCGATAAATGGCCTCGTCTACCGAGAGGATCGGAAGATTGTTCCCTCTCGAAAAGTCACAATGACGGTTAGCGCACGTGACTCGCAGATCGGTCGGGTTGTCCGTATTGGGCTGCAACTGAAAAGAGTTCGACTTGAACTTCTCACCACACCAAGGGCATTCCTCAAGCGGAATCGGAGAGGGCTTGCGATCGTCGTTCTTGAAGGCGATCGTTTTTGCCCGAGCAGACTCGCGATCGTTGTCACCTTTGCGTCCCATTCGATTTGGCGTCGCGGCGCGACCGACCCATAGCCCGATTTCAAAAGGCCACTCGCCTAGTTGATCGACGTTCTTCTTTCTCTCCAGTTCCAGTGCGCAGATCAACGACGCCGCACGACCCAGCTGATCCAGCGTGAGTAGACGCAGCGTATAACGCATCAGAACACTCAAGCCGGCCGACGACAGGCCCTTATTTCGGATGCGACGTAATACAAGCGTGAACGCTGCCAGCCCAAGATATGCTTCCGTTTTACCGCCACCTGTCGGGAAGAATAGCAAATCGACAAGCTCACGATCGTTGCCTTGAGGATCGGCAATTCCTTTCAAGTTCATCAAGATGAAAGCGAGCTGAAACGGACGCCATGCGGGTGTAATTTCCGCTGGCGGCTTGTTCAATTGAAGTGCGAGTCGCCGACGCCCCTGTGCCGCCATCGCCTTGTTGGCGATGCGGAAAGCGTCCAGACACTCTTGATTTTCCAGCAGGTCGATTCCTGCCTGAATTCGATCTGCGGCGATGTTGGCTCGGTGCAAGAGTTCTTCGGCGGTCTCTTTGCGCCTAGCCGACAACCCATCGAGCGAACTACGCTGCGCTTTGATCCATGCTTTATAGTGTGAAACGAAGCCTCCAAGCTGTTCGTTGGCATCTGCGCCGTCGCGTAGCAGCGACAACGCCTCCATGGGAAGAGTCACTTCGGGAATGTTCGACGGTGCTACCTTCTCGACCTCGGCGCTCGGAAGCCAGCAAGTTCTAACCGTCCGGCACTCACGATCTTCGACCATGGCTTCCGTCGAAACGCTGTGTCCGACCGAGAACTCAAAGGCATCACGAAACTGAAGATCGGCAACTCGTTCGTCCCAATCATCGCTTTCGAGGCTGCGGAGATTTGGTCGCGCGATGAACGACTTTTCCGATTGAACTTCCAATTCAACCTGGAAAATGAATCCTTCATCGCGAACGTCATCAGGTGCCGCCTTACGCCGATTAACCACGAATAAGGAAAGGCTCCGAGTGCCTTTAGGAAGGCCACCTTCAACGTCGGCGTCAGGAACGGCCCGGACGGACCAGACCAACTCGACACCGCGACTGTTGGGAACGGGCACAACTTCATTGCCGCGAGTGGCCTTGCCGATCCTCAGAGGAACAACTTCTTCGCGCGGAATGCGTTGCCAGTGCGGCGGGCCGGTGTAACCTTCAACTTGCTCGACTCGCAGGTACTCGCCGTAGCGCACAATCGCATCCAGCTCATGCACGCCAGCGGGAAGCAACACGCTGATCCCCATACTGCTCGGCAGATAGGATCGTCGGGCCGCTGCCTTCTCCGGGGACGCATCATCATCAATCCCTGCCGGTTCGGCTGCCTGGTCCAAATCATCATTGTTAGTCGGATCGCACCGTTGCTCTTCATCTGCATCGGTCGGCACCAGGAAGCCGGTCACGTACCAGCGTGAGGGAGTCTGTGTGAGAACCTCTTTGTGATTGCCAAGTGGACCGGTGGGGCCGATAAGATCGAGCTGTAGGGCATCAATCAGTTCCTCGCGGACTTCCAATGCTGATGTCATTCGTCCGATGCCTTCTCTATGGGAGTGTCAGCGGTAAGTTGTTGTTGATCGTCGCTAGTTTGTTCGGCGCGCGTCAGCCGTTCGCGAGCCAGCCGAATGGAATCATGCAGCTTCTGCTCCAACAGCGCCTTCGGCGGCAGTTCAGTCAGGTACTGGGCGACGCGGATACCACTCTGTTCAAGTTGTAGAAGCTCGACATGCTCAGTCGCCTTATCGGCGCACAGGATCAGGCCCAGCGGCGGGTTCTCACCGGCTTGCATGTCGTGCTTCTCCAACCACCGCAGATAAAGTTCCATCTGTCCTTTGTCTGCGGCCTGGAACTTGCCCAGCTTCAGATCGATCGCGACCAGACACCGCAGACGGCGATGATAGAACAACAGATCGAGGTAGTAGTCCTCGTTGTCGATGGTGATGCGTTTCTGACGAGCGACAAACGCAAAGTCAGTGCCCAGTTCCAGGATGAAGGCTTCCAACTCACGGAGGATCGCTTGCTCGATGTCCTTCTCAACGTGGTGGCCACTCAGCCCCAGAAAGTCAAGGAAGTAGGGATCACGAAAGACCATATCGGGAGTCAGTCGGTCTTCATCGCGCAGCGCCGTAATATCCTGCTCGATCAGTTCTTCAGGCTTCTTGCTGACGGCCGTGCGTTCGTACAACAGATGCCCGATCTTGTGCCGCATTGTGCGGACACTCCAGCGTTCGACGCGGCACATTTCGGCGTAAAACTCGCGTTTCAGGCTGTCCTCCAGCGGAATCAGCTCGACGAAATGGCTCCAGCTCAATTGTTGCGACAGCGCCGCAACAATTCGTTCATCCGGGAAAACCTCAGCAAAAGCCATCATTCGCGATAGGCTGGATCGAGTAAACCCGTTCCCGTACTCTGCGGTCAATTCTTCAGACAGTGTCTGAAGAATCTCTTTTCCGTACTCCGCCCGTTCGTTTTGCAGCACATCCTCACGAATCCGCCGGCCGATCTGCCAGTACATGGCGACCAGCGTGGAATTGACGGCGCGGGCCGTCTGTTCGCGGGCCGCCACGATCAGTCCGCGGATATCGCCCAATAGCGACTTCTCG
>CAUJKL010000538.1 GCA_963204995.1 Planctomycetota bacterium
GCCGGATTGCGAAGAACTTTCAATCCTAGTGTAGGCACGCTTTCACGACGCCAACGGTGCTCGGAACGTATGGATGGTTCTGCTTGCCGGCGACCAGGCCGAAGAACAAATGTGGACTTCATTGGCCCAGAGGGACGCCGAATTGTGCGAGACCGTGATCGGTTGCGTGCGTTGGAGCGGATTTCTAGACTGCTGTGAGTAACTGGATAGATTCCCCAGAACACATCGGACGACGATCAATATGTACGAAGTGACGCAAGTTGCCGAAATCGACTATTTCCAGAAAATCGAACGCGACGGTTACGCGATTATCAAGCACGCCATCCAGCCTAACGATGTTCATACTCTGATCGACGCGGTTGCTGCACTTCCTTTCCTCCAGGTGCTTTGATCTCGATTCCACCTGCCACGACGACGATCTGCGGTAGCGGTAGCGGCTTTGCAGCCGTGGATGTAATTGGCGAAGGTGGTGTCGGATTGGGGCGGCATGGGACAAGTTGGATGCTGCGCATTCTTCCCTATATCGAACAAGGGGAAACGTCTGGGAATGGACGGCAGATTGGTTCGATCGGGACTATTACGCGCGGTCCCCTGTCAACGATCCACAGGGACCAGGATTCGGCTACCTGAAAGTGGTTCGCGGTGGTGATTGGACTTTTGTTGGCGAGACATGCCGTATCAACTATCCGATGACGCCGCCCTCGAAGGGCAGCCGCTTTATCGGGTTCCGCGGCGTACGCGAAGTCGTCTCTATTTCTGCGGTGCAGTGATCCGCCCATACATCTCGGGACGCCGATCTGCGAAGCGGTCGATGATGTGTTTGTCAGGCACTCGTACGATGCGTTTGCTTCGCGCTCGCTGGATATCGAGATCGGCGTACAAAATCTCCTCGTTTGTGTGTAATGCCTCGGCGAGGGGCCGCCCGCTGGGATCGCAAATTTTGCTTTGGCCGATGAACGCGAACTCGCGTTCCGTGCCAACGCGATTGACGCACGCATAATAGACATTGTTCTCCATCGCACGTGTGTTAGCCACATGAGCGGCCATGCATTCCGCTCCCGGAGGAAAATTGGTGGGGAGCGCGATCAGGTCCGCGCCGTCTAGGGCCATAACTCGGGCGGATTCCGGGAACGCGCTGTCATAACAGATGTTCATGCCGACGCGCAGTTCGCCGACGGAATGCACCGCGAATGGCCGGTCACCAGGGTCGGTGAAGCGATCGATCCCCAAAAACGGTAGGTGAATCTTCCGGTAGCTCGCGACAACGCCGCTAGGCCCGACGAGAACGCAGGCATTGAACAGCTTGTCGCCAGACGATTCGAGCATCCCCATGATCGCGAACGCGCCGAGTCGCGAGCACGCGGCGGCCAGCCGTTCGCAACTTGGCCCTGGAATCGCCTCGGCAAATGGCATCGCTTCCTCGCGGCTGTCGAAACAGTAGCCGGACAGTGAGCACTCCGGAAAGATCGTCAATCGAGCACCAGTTGCAGCGGCAACTTCAAGCCGTTCAATCATCGTGTCGAGATTCGCCGCGACCTGCCCAAGTTGTACGTCCATCTGAGCGGCGGCAATTCGGTACAGATCTGTCACGGTGTCCGTTCCTTTCAAGTTGTTTTGAAGTCACGCTGGTTCGACTCAGTCTTACAGTCGCGTCAGCCGAATGTTTCGCAACGCGGATTTCGTATACCAGTTGGCGATCCCGAACGGGCGAACGGGTTCCTGTTCCCACCAGATCGATAGCTTATGTTTTGTGTGTTCGACGTCAACGATCCGTTCATCGTCGATCCAGGTTTCGACTTTGTCATCTGTAACTCGGAGACGAATTCGATACCAACGATTTTGCTCGAACTCGTGAAATCCCGTCGTCTCGTTCTCGATCGCCGACATGCCGTCGAGATTCGAGATTCCCGTCGTGCCGCCGCCCCATCCGCCAAGGACCAATGACAGGTAGTCCTCCCCCACCGGAAACGTGATTCCACAGAAGAAGTCCGACCCTTCGATTCGTTTCGCCTCGAGAGTCACTTCATAGTTCATGCGAGGAAAGTCACCAGCGACTCGAATGCCGGAAGCAGGCGCTCCCGCTGCGAGAATGATCGCATTCTCTTGGACGGTAATAGCGCCATGCCGCTCGAAGTCGTACTGTGCAATGACCGCCCATCCATCCAGATCTCGACCGTTGAACAGTTGCGTAACGGGACTTCCGTTCTCCGACAGCGGTATCGCAACACACGGCGCGACCAGCCACGATCGGCAACGGTGTTGCCGCTCGAACCGGATGCGGCGAAGTCGCGGTTGCCCGCCCGCGGTTTCCGCGACAATCAACACCGACATCAAAACAAGAGCGGGCCAGAAGCTTTTCATATAGGTTATCTCAATTCGTCGGGTTCGGTCGACCGGGTGCGGTGAAGCTCGATCAAGTCGGAACCGGCAAGATGTTCGTTCATCACGCGAGAGGCTCCAAGTTCAATATACTCGCTCTTTCGTCGTAATGCGTGGATCGAAACAAGCGGGGGACAAAGCTCCGAAGAGCTGCCGTATTTCAAGCAGCAGAATGAGCCGCCAAATTCTGTGCCTCTTCCCCGTCATGAGCCGCGCAGACGCCGCCCGCACCACGCTCAACATGTTGTACGACACCAACGCCACGCAAAAGTCGAACTGTCGGACTTACCCCCAGGCAATAACGTGTGATGCTTTTCAGCGTAAGAACGAGAATGCTTAGGCACTTTTGCTTTTAGTTAACGTCCTTCACGGCCTCAGGATACCATAACTTGAATTGTTTTGCATTCCGCGCCGAAGTATAACAAGGGCAGACCCAGCAGGCCGTCGCTAACGAAACCTGACGCCTCACGCCACTCACCATCCCACCTCAATACATGTCGCTGGAGACCGAGACTATGTTTCGCATCGAAGCAGGCAAGACAGGCCGCTACTGTGATGGAATGAACCGACGCAGCTTCGTTCAATTGGGAGTCGCCGGTATGGCC
Source organism: Planctomycetota bacterium (assembly GCA_963204995.1). Taxonomy (GTDB): domain Bacteria; phylum Planctomycetota; class Planctomycetia; order Pirellulales; family Pirellulaceae. The sequence goes on from CAUJKL010000538.1 coordinate 2,985, forward strand.
AGTGTCGGCCTGTCGGGGATGCTGCGAGCGCGCGAAGCATCGGCGGCTGTGGCGAAGGATAAGGCAAAGACGTCGGCGATTCTGATCTGGCTCGACGGGGGGCCAGGCCATATGGATATGTACGACATGAAGCCGGAAGCTCCGTCAGAATATCGAGGGCTATGGCGACCGATCCCGACCAATGTTCCTGGCTTCGACATCACCGAGTTGTTTCCTAAGCAAGCGAAAGTTGCCGACAAGTTCTCGATCGTGCGTTCGCTGCACCACGACACAGGCGATCACTTTGCCGGTGGCCATCGCATGTTGACGACCAAAGATATGGGCGTCAGCGGTGCGAATAACGCAGGTCGATTCCCTTCGATTGGAGCCATCGTCGCACATCAAAGGGAACACATTCCGACAACCGTACCTCCTTATATCGCCGTCCCTGTTGCGTCGAGCATCGGTCTGAATCCAGGATACTTCGGCGGCGACTTGCTGGGTGTTCAGTTCAATCCCTTTCAGACCGGCGGCGATCCGAACAATGCCAACTTCAAAGTTCAGAATCTACACTTAACAACCGGGTTGTCGGTGGATCGGCTCGACGACCGCAGGGGCTTACTGTCTCGCTTGGATCAGATTCCGCGAGCGATCGAAGAACGCGGCGAGTTCGATGCGATCGATCGCTTCGAACAACAGGCGTTGTCGTTCGTATCGGGCGAAGAGGCACGCACAGCTTTTGACATCGCGAGCGAAGACGATGCGACTCGCGACATGTACGGCCGACACAACTGGGGACAAAGCACGCTGCTCGCTCGACGATTGGTCGAGTCGGGAGCTTCGTTCGTCACCGTTCACTGCGGCGGTTGGGATCATCACTGGGATCTGCAAGCGGGAATGGAACGCTACCTGCCGATGGTCGATTCCGCCGTATCGGCCCTGTTCACGGATCTCGATCAACGCGGCTTGCTCGACACGACGCTGGTCATCTTGTGCGGCGAATTCAGCCGTACGCCGCGCATGAACGACGGCGGCAACGGCGGACCGCCGATGAGTAAGGGAACGCCCGGCCGCGACCATTGGGGCAACGCGATGTTCTGCTTGCTCGGTGGCGGCGGTGTGAAGGGTGGACAGATCGTTGGCTCGACAGACAGTCGCGGCGAACGACCGGCCTCGCGGCCCGTGCGGCCCGAGAATATCCACGCCACGATTTATCATTGCCTGGGAATCGATCCAAAGTTGCAAATCCTCGACCACAGCGGCCGGCCAAAGAACGTCTTGGACGATCCGACGCTGATCGAGGAACTGATTTGAGTATTCTCGTTTAACGGCCAGCCGAAGGCGACTGCTCGGAGCGCACAAGCGAACCGTCGCCTTCGGCTGGCCGTTAAACGAACGAAGGACAGGCATCGTGCGCTATCTCCAGCTGTTGCTCCTCATATTGTTCACCGGCATCGCCAACGCGGCGGATGTCGACTATCTCCGTGATGTGAAGCCAATCCTGCACGAGCGATGCTTTGCCTGTCATGGAGCGTTGAAGCAGGAAAGTGGTCTGCGTCTCGATACAGGCTCGTTGATTCGACAAGGTGGCGATGGCGGGTTGGTGATCGAGGCAGGAAACGCGGCAGCGAGTTCGCTCATCGAACGAATCGCTGCCGCATCGGACGACGAGCGGATGCCGCCGGAAGGCAAACCGCTGACGGCGGCCGAAATCGAGTCGCTCAAAAAATGGATCGATGCCGGTGCGATCTCGCCAACCGACGAAAAGCCTGACGAAGATCCGGCACAACACTGGGCGTTTCAGCTGCCGACACAACGCGACTTACCCCAGCCGAAAGATCTCCAGTGGAGTCACAACCCGGTCGATGCGTTTATCGCGGCGGAACGCGACAGTCGCAACTTGAAGACCGTTCCATTTGTTGAGCGGCCGCTGCTGCTGCGGCGCGTCTATCTCGATTTGATCGGGCTGCCGCCGACTCGGGAACAGATGCAGGCGTTTCTCGACGACACGCGAGATGATGCCTATGAGCGTGTGGTCGACGAGTTGTTGGAGAGTCCGCATTACGGCGAACGCTGGGGACGCCATTGGATGGACGTTTGGCGATACTCCGATTGGTTTGGGCTCGGCGCGCAGCTGCGTAATAGCCAGAAGCACATCTGGCATTGGCGAGACTGGATCGTCGAATCGCTGAACGAAGACAAGGGCTACGACCGCATGATCGTCGAGATGCTGGCAGCCGATGAAGTGGCACCGACCGATCGAGACGCACTCCGCGCGACGGGTTTCCTGGCTCGAAACTATTATCTCTTCAATCGCACAACCTGGCTGGATGAAACCATCGAGCATACGTCGCAAGCCTTCCTCGGGCTGACCTTGAACTGTGCCAAGTGCCACGATCACAAGTACGATCCGCTCTCACAAGTCGATTACTATCGGATGCGAGCGGTCTTCGAACCGCATCAAGTGCGGCTGGACGCGATGCCGGGTCAAACCGATTTCGAGAAGGACGGATTGCCGCGAGTCTTCGACGCTCATCCGGACGAGCCGACTTACTTACACATCCGTGGCGACGCCGCCAATCCCGACCAGGATCGTGTCATCACACCCGGTGTGCCCAAGGTACTTGCCGCCAACGAGCCTGTTATCAAACCGATCGAACTGCCAGCCGAGTCACACAACCCGGCGGTGCTGGCTTTCGTCTTGGAAGATCATCTTCAAGTCGCCGAACAACAAATTGCGGTCGCGGAGCACGCTCTTGCACAATCACAGAAAGTGTTGGCGTCGCTGGACGTGAGTGCGGAGACTGCGCCATCGAAAGCTGCTTCTGCGCCGACCGCCAGTGCATCGAAGAATCAGTTGACGGTCGAACAAGCGAGGCTCGCCGTTCTTGTTGCTGAACGATCATTAACTGCGGTCGAAGCTCGACTTGCCGCATTGCGAACGGCGCATGCGGCCGACGTCGCTAAGCATCAACTTATGCCGCCCGAGAATTTACCGCAGTTGATTCACGAAGCCGCAGCAGCGGCGCGAGCACTGGAAGCGGCGCTAGCCGATCGGGCGGTCGCGGTCGCCGCACAAGCACTAGCCGACACCACCGAACAGACGAAGGCCAAAGCCGAACAAGATCTACAGACTGCACAAGCGAAGCTCGACAAGGCTCGAACCGCTTGCGAACAACCGGGCGAGCACTACACGTCCATCCGTGGTTCCATAAAGGCACTCGAAGGGCCTGGCGAGAAAGACGATTCACGCTTTGCGCCGTACCCCAGGACAAGCACGGGGCGAAGAACGGCCCTCGCCCGCTGGATCGCCGACTCGAAGAATCCGCTGACCGCGCGTGTTGCCGTGAATCACATTTGGACGCGGCATTTCGGCCAGCCGCTGGTCGAATCGGTGACAGACTTCGGGCGTCGTGCGTCGAAACCAGCACAGCAGGCGTTGCTCGATTGGTTGGCCGTCGATTTTATGTCGCACGACTGGAGTATGAAACACCTGCATCGCGTGCTGGTCACCTCGCAGACTTACCGGCTGAGCACCTCGCTCGCCGGGTCCGAAACGTCGACTCGCGAAACCGATCCCAAGAACGAGTACTACTGGCGGCGGTTGCCGACGCGGATGGAAGCACAAGTCGTTCGCGACAGTCTGTTGCAACTGGCAGGCGTCTTGGACCCGACGCTCGGTGGCCCGACGATTGATCCGAGCAAGGAAGACACCGCCTATCGACGCAGCCTCTACTTCACGCACTCGCGCGACGATCAGCACAAGTTCCTGACGATGTTCGACGACGCCGAAATCGACCGCTGCTATCGGCGCGACGAGAGCATCGTCCCTCAGCAAGCGTTGACGCTGGCCAACAGCAAGCTGTCGTTGACACTGGCCCGCAAGATGGCCGAGAAGTTGCAGAGCGAGTTGGGTGAAGTCAGCGACGAGCAGTTTGCCGTCGCGGCGTTTAGAATGATTCTTGCCTCCGAGCCAAGCCGCGATGAGACAGAAGTGTGCCTCGACTCATTGCGGCAAATGCGAGAAGCATTAGCTGGCGCTGACCACCCGCAACGCGTCTGGCGGGCTCGTGCCGATCTAATACACGCCTTACTGAATCACAACGATTTCGTAACCATTAGATAGAAAAAGAGGGGGAGACAAGGAGCGGGGGAGATGGGGATAAAGCGACATACGGAGTTGGATGTTTATCGGCGGTCGTTCGAGGCGGCGATGCGAGTTTTTCAAATGACAAAGACCTTTCCAAAAGAGGAACGGTATTCACTCGTGGACCAGATTCGCCGATCGTCGCGATCTGTGAGTGCGAATCTCGCTGAGGCTTGGCGGAAGCGTCGCTATGAAGCTGCGTTTATCGCCAAGCTTAGCGACTGTGAGGCGGAAGCGGCAGAGACACAAGTTTGGATTCAGTTCTCGGTAGAATGTGAATACGCAGATCGCAGCCGTGCAAAAGAACTATACTCAGAGTACGACGAGTTGATCGCGATGTTAGTCCACATGATCACTCACGCGTCAGAATGGACCATTAAATGAGCCAACGAACCGTGTTCTCCCCTGCTCCTTGTCTCCCCCTCTCCCCGTCTGCTCCGCAGTCTCGCCGCTCTTTCCTTTCTGGCACCGGTCTCGGCTTCGCCGGACTCGCATTGTCAGCCATGTTGCAACGCGACGGTATGGCGGCCAGCGGCTTGCATCAACTACCAAACGGCAAGCCACATTTTCCGCCCAAAGCAAAGAGTGTCATTTGGCTGTTCATGCGCGGCGGTGTGAGCCACATGGAAAGCTTCGATCACAAGCCGATGCTGACGAAGTACGCTGGCAAGACGATCAACGAGACACCATGGAATGGCGTGCAGGATCCGGAACGGCTGAAGAAGGTTCGTGTCGTCGTCGTTAACGATGCCAACGGCCAGCAACGCAACGAGCTGTTTCCACTGCAAGTCGGCTTCCAGAAGTACGGTCAAAGCGGAATCGAGATCAGCGACTGGTTCCCGCATATCGGATCGTGCGTCGACGACCTCGCGTTCGTGCGGTCGATGTGGACCACCGATGATAATCACGGAGCGCAGGTGCAGTTTCACTCAGGTCGGCACATGCTCGATGGTCGACATCCGACGATCGGCGCGTGGGTGAAGTACGGGCTCGGCACGCTGAACGATAACTTGCCGCAGTTTATCACGATGGGACCGCGTTTCTTCGACACTCGCGATGGCCATTACCTTGGTCCCGCAAACGATGCCGTTCCTTTAAAGGTCGACCCGAATGATCCGCTGCCCTACGCGAGGCCCGAATTGGACCTCTCGCACGACGAGCAAAAGATCGAATTCGACTTGATCAATCGTCTGAATCGCTTGAATGAAGCAAGATACCCGGACGATGAAGCGATGCGAGCTCGCATCAAGTCGTATGAGCTGGCCTATCGCATGCAGGCTGCCGTTCCGAACGTCATCAACTTCGACAACGAGACGCAAGCCACCCAAGACTTGTACGGCTTTGGCGATGCCAAGACGAAGCCATTCGGAATGCAGCTGCTGGCGGCGCGTCGCTTTGTCGAAAAAGGTGTGCGCTTCGTTCAGATCATGCACGGCGACGGGGCAGCTGGTGCCTGGGACGCACACTCGAATCTGAAGACGAATCACACAGGACTCGCCGCCCAGGTGGATAAACCGATTGCGGGTCTAATAAAAGATTTGAAACAGCGAGGATTACTCAACGACACGATCGTTGTCTTCGCCACCGAGTTTGGTCGTACGCCCGGTTCACAGAGTGGAAACGGGCGCGATCACCATCCGTACGGCTTTTCGATTTGGATGGCCGGTGGCGGCTTGAAGGGCGGCATTGCTCATGGAGCAACCGACGAGATCGGTTTCCACGCTGAAGAGCATCCGCACTATGTCACCGACGTGCATGCCACGATCATGCAACTTCTTGGGCTCGATGCGAGGCGCCTCGAAGTCCCCGGCCACAAGCGGCTCGAAATCGACTTTGGTCAACCGATCGAGCAGATTATCGCCTGAGCTTGGGCTGATCTCGAAACTATTTCCCTCGCGGCTGGCAGGACGCTATCATTAACCCATGTTGCGTTCGCAACCTGCGCTGCTCAAACATCTGACGAGAAGGAGGCAAACCATGTCGTCAACAACTCCGCACGAACCCGTAAGCGGGCCGTCCCTCAAATCGAGCCGTTACGATCGTGTCGCCGGCATGTTGATCTCGACGCTCATTTTGTCCGGTGCGAGCGTGGCGGTCTTGTTTGTCTTGTGGTTGAGCACGCATCAAGATGTGCCCCGCTCGTTCAAGTTAATTCAGTTCGTGGACGAACACGGCGAGAATTCCCCTGTTGGAACCGAGGAGTTGGATGCTCCTCAACTCGCTGAGCTGTCAGATGCACCACTGCTCGAGCCTGTTGTCGAGCTCTCGACGTTGTTGAGCCGCGAAGTCGTCGCCGTCGCGGCACAGCTAGACACCGCTTCGATCACGACTGCGGGCGGCGGCCGACCAAACATCCGCATCGTCGGTCCACCTTCGAAAGAACTCGTCCCGCGTTGGGAACGCTGGGAGCTTCGTTACGAAGCTGCGTCGCTGGAGGGCTATGCCAAGCAACTCGACTTCTTTGGCATCGAACTCGGTGCGGCCGGTGGCAAGCGACACGTCGACTATGCGTCGAAGCTTGCTGCGGCAACGCCCGTCACTCGCACCGGAGAAGGTAGCGAAGAACAGCGGCTTTATCTGACTTGGCGCGGCGGCCGATTAGAAGCGTTGGATCGCCAGTTGCTTCAGAAGGCCGGGATCGACGTAAAAAACCGCATCATCATGCAGTTCTATCCGCAACGCATCGAAGACCTGCTCGCCCGGGTGGAACTCGATTACACCAAGGACGGAAAGGTTGAAAGTCTTCGCAAAACCATCTTCGGCGTCCGGGCAACCGGCGACGGTTATGAGTTCTTTATCATTGAACAACGACAGTGAATTGTTTCCAGGAGATGGAAACCACTAATAGACACTAACTGACACTAATCAGAAGCGAGTGAGGCACCGCAGGTGTCGCAGAGGTTGACTTCGTTAAGTTCGATCGGATTAGTGTCAGTTAGTGTCCATTAGTGGTTCTCCTAATCTCCTCGCTCGCTGTTCGACCGGAGGTGTTCGATTGCAAACTACCATGAATCGATTCGGAAGTATTACGCTATCTATCCTGTACGCCACGCTGTCGTGTTCTGTGCTGGCCGACGACGCGCCTGCCACGCGTCGTGCAGAGATGATCGGTCGCATTGATGGCTTGTTGGCCGAGCGGTGGGCTGCGGAAGGGATCGAACCGGCGACGCAGTCGGATGACAGCGAATTCGTTCGCCGGGTTCATCTTGACTTGACTGGTGTCATCCCACGTGTCGCGGATGTTCGCGAGTTTCTGGAAGACGAACGAAGCGACAAACGCGAACGGCTCATCGAACAACTGCTGGCATCACCCCGCTATCCGACGCACCTCGCGAGTACCTGGCGGCAAGTGATGATACCCGGCGGATTGGACGTCGAGCAGCTGCAGAATGTTGCTGGCGTGCAGAACTGGCTTCGTCGACAGTTCGCACAAAACATGCGATACGATCGCATTGTCTCCGACTTCCTCGTGGCCACGGGTGGCGGCGAAGCGGGGCCGGCGTTGTATTACACTTCGCTCGAATTGAAGCCTGAGAAGCTTGCAGCGAGCACATCGCGAATCTTTCTCGGTTTACAAATCGAATGTGCCGAGTGCCATGCGCATCCGTTCGATCACTGGAAGCAGGAAGACTTCTGGGGCTATGCCGCTTTCTTTGCTCGCCTCGAACAATCAGAAAATCGTCGTGGACCGGCGGAAGTCGGATTGATCGATCGCGATTCGGGCGAGGTCACGCTTCCCGATTCCGAAACGATCGTTCCGCCGCGATATCCCGGCGGCACTCTTGTTAGCAAGGAGGCGAGTGGAACTCGTCGCGTGCAATTGGCGATTTGGATGGCGTCACGTGACAACCCGTATCTGGCCAAAGCAGCCGTGAACCGCATGTGGGCACATCTGTTTGGACGCGGGTTGATCGATCCCGTCGACGATATCGGCGGGCACAATCCGGCGAGTTATCCGAAGCTCTTTGCAGAGCTGACCGATTACTTTGTCGGCAGCGGTTTCGATATCAAAGAGCTACTGAGTACGCTGGCGAACACGAAGGCCTATCAGTTAAGCAGTCGGCTCGACCACGAACCTTATGCAGCCGAACTATTCGCCAGCATGGCGATTAAGACGATGACGGCAGAACAAATGTACGACAGCCTCCAACGTATCGCGGGAGGCCGCCCGACGGAGATTCCCAACTTCCTGGCCATTCGCAGCAATCTGTTCGATCAACAGCGACTTGCCTTCATCGGCAAGATGCAAATGCGAGGCAGCAGCGCGACCGAGTTCGACGCCGGCGTCCTGCAGGCACTCACGCTGTTAAACGGATCGGATCTCAACGCGGCGAGTCAGTCCGAGCAGAGCGGCGTACTGATTGCGTTGGATAGCCCGCTGTTCACTACCGAAGAGCGAGTGGAAACGTTGTTTCTGGGCACGCTTTCGCGACAGCCAAGCGAAGGCGAGTTACAACTGTTCGTCGCGCACGTTAACGACTCAAGCGCCCAGCGCGACGCGCTGGGCGATGTCTTGTGGGCTCTGTTGAATAGCGCCGAATTCGCGCTGAATCACTAATCGTGTGTTTGCGGAAAACGACTGTGCGTCACCTTCATGTTCTAAACCTGATGCTGCTGATCAGTCTCGCGATCGGTTGTAAACGGCAAGTTGCGAACCCACCCACACCCAAGCCGCCTGCCGCCAAGACAGTCGCGCAATCCGACGAACCTGCGGCACCGGTGATCGAAAATGCAATCGAAAGCATTGACGCCGAGCAGCCGTCTGCCGACGAACCGTCCGTTGAAGATGTGGCGACTGCGGCCGACACGCTTACCGAGAGCAAGCCTGCCGAAACAGCGGCAGCGGAGATCGTCCCAGCAGAGCAGCCGCCGAGCGAGCGGTTCCTGCTGCTGACGCGAGACGGTCCGTTGGTGATCGATGTCGTCCTGCGGATCGACGGCGAGCCCTACACCAATGCCTTGGAGCAGCTCGTCGATAGCGTGTTTCACAATCTGGAGACCCCTGAAGCTAAATCAGCGACTTGGAAAGCATTGATCGACGACCCCAAGTTCTCGTACGGCCAATACGGGAACCTGGCACCGGAGGACGCAGATCAGAAGATGCGACTGGTCGAGATGTACGATACGAACCGAAACAGCCTTGTGGACCGCGACGAACTGCCTCGCTTTTTGACACGAAACGTAGGCGGATCGCGACCGTTCTCGCTTCGCAGTTCGAACGAGTTTCGCGGCGACAACCGCACTCGTTCGCCCGTGCGACGTCTGTTGGATGGAGATCACGACGGTGCGATTACGACAGACGAAATGCAAGCCGCTCCGCAGCGATTCTTCGACCGCGACGCGGACGATGACGAAATCCTGGTGCTCGCCGATTTCAAAGACACGGTCGAGGAGCTGCAACCGGAGATGTCGAACCAGCGGCGGGTCAACGCACCCGATACCGCGATTCTGATCGACGCGCGAACGCGCTGGGGCTACGTGTCGTACGCGTTGCAGGAGACCTACGCCTACGGCGAGCGCATTCGAGCGGGCGATATGCCGCTGACTCCCGAATTGGTCGCGTTGCTCGACGTGAACAAAAATGCTGTGATCGATGGCAACGAAGTTCCACAGCTGGCGAACGTTCCGCCGCATCTCGTGCTGGAAGTGGCGTTCTTCAATGCGAACGAAGCCGGGCAGCCGACGACGCCCAGTCTCCGCATCATCTCCGCTTGCGAATCGCTCGCGTCCGTACTCGATGCCGCCCGCCAACATCCGAACCGCCTATCGTTCAAGCTACCCGGTGCGGATGTCGAGTTCTTCGTCAATGAAGACTCGTCGCTGGCGAATGTTTCCCAAACGATTGACGCCCAGTTCGCGATGCTCGATGCGGACAACAACGGCTATCTCGACACCGACGAATACTCGGGGCAGATTCTGGCGATCCAGATCCCGTTCGAGGCGCTCGACGCGGATAGTGACGGGATGATCTACGCGAAGGAAGTCGGTGTGCTACTCGAACAGCGCCAGTCCGTTGTCCGAGCACAGATCCGAGCCCGTGCCGCCGACCAGGAAGACGCTTTATTCACGGCTCTCGATACGAATGGCGATGGACGATTGACCGCACGCGAGATCTACGGCGCGCCCAGCGTCCTCAGCCAATTGGATGGTAACGCGGACGGTCAGTTACAATCACACGAGATACCGGGCACGATGGCGGTGGGATTTGTGCGCGGTGATGCCAATCGGGATAACGCCTTGCTAGTCATGCCCGCGGTATCGCGAAACGATAACGGCGAAACTGTTCCCGCGTGGTTTCGCGGGATGGACTCCAACGGAGACGGCGACATCAGCCCACGCGAATTTCTTGGGTCGAGCGACAAGTTCCGGCAGCTCGATGCCGACGGCGACGGCTTCGTGAGCGGTGATGAGGCGAAGCGGATCGAATCCCATTCCCGCAGCTGAACTCGTGAGAGTTCGGCATCAGAAGTCTCACGACTTCTGCTACGGCTATCTAGTCCGCGAAGCCGTATCTCGCAATGCAATAAATGGCATTGAAGGCATCGCGGACACCGATCTTCTTGCCTTCTGCATAACCGCGTGGTTTGTAGCTGCTCGGCGTTTCTGTGATTCGATATTTCCGGCGGGCGAGTTTTGCAGTGACTTCGGGCTCGAATCCGAAGCGATCCTGTTTCAAGGGAAGATTGCGAATCACATCGGTGCGAAAGGCCTTGTGACATGTTTCCATGTCCGTCAGCCGCAGGCCCGTAAACAGATTCGAAGCCGTCGTCAGCACACGATTCACCAAGCGATGGAAGAACGAGAGATCACCGCTTCGACGGTAGAAATATCGCGAGCCGTAACTGACATCGGCTTCGCCCGCGACGATCGGCCGAATGACAGTTTCGATGTCACGCGGATCGTACTCCAGATCGGCATCTTGCACGACGACGACGTGGCCAGTCGCCACTGCGAACCCCGTTCTCAGTGCGGCTCCCTTGCCTTCGTTTTGATCTTTGAGAATCAGCTTCAGGCCGGGGGCACCGCGAACTGTCTCGAGCCAGCCACGCGTGCCATCGGTGCTGCAGTCATCGACGACGATGATCTCGGTCTCGAAAGGGAGCGCCTTCACGCGGGCGATCACATCAAAGATGGACCGTTTTTCGTTGTAGACAGGAATGACAACCGAAACACGAAGGCTGGCGGGCAACTGGAACGGAGCGGCTGGTTGCTCGTCGAGTTCCATCAGATCCCACAGCGCCTCGATCTCGGCTAATTTCCGCTCGGCGCGACTCACGATGTCTTCGGCCGCCGGACGTTCGAGCGCGGGGACGAAGGGCATGAATTGCACGCCGGCTGGAACGTCGTTCAGCATCGCGTTTGACATCAGATTTCCTGTCGTTGGGATTGCTGCCGTGCGAAGCGGCATTCACCTCGGCAGGCGGAGCCGAGGCGTTTTGGTCGGTGGAGTGAGTCGGCGGGATGGTGTGGAGTGTCTGGCGGGTTCGAGGCGTCGGTGAGACGATGGGGGCCGTTTGAACTGGTGGCAAACATCGCCCTACCGAAACATACCACACCGTTTTCCCGACGAGGACAATTTTCGCGATTCCTTCGAGTTGCAGGATCGTTACGAATTGCTCTGTGCCAATTGTCGGTTCTGCCCAGCCCGTACGGGTAATGCGGGCCAAGGAACCGTTCCAGTTTGTTCCTCGTCCGTAATTCTGCGACGCTCTTGTGCAATGTAGTGCATGCTAGTCGGGTCGCCGTATTTCGAAGTCAGTCCCCAGACCTGCGCGATCCGATCCTGATAGAGCAACGTCCAGCGGTCCTGATTCCTGAACATCACATTCACTCCGTGAGGCTGTTCGCGATTGATCAGCACGATTTCGGGATTGCCGAACTCAAGGACTCGCTCGTCATCGAAAGCGGGTGAGTTGGGATTGCGGTAACGCGGCTCAAGATTCCCCAGGACGAAATCGAAGTTCATGTCGATCACCTCCCATGGATAACAAGTGTCGTAGCGACCATCGAAGCTAATCAACAGTCCATCGTCCGAAGCGTCACGAGGCCCGAACGCTGCGATGGCGTACTGAGCCCAATTGAACGTGACCACCATGCGTCCTTTCAGATCCTGGTCGGCCACGTATTGAAATGCGGCAACCGGGTAATCCTTACGATCCACCGGCATCTCGCTGAGCCGAACGTAGAGGCGAAATCCAAGCAGCACGAAGGCGAGCGCGAACACGGTCCCAAATGTCCACTGCATGCGAGGGCTCATCTTGGTTGCAGCTCGCTGCTGATCTGTTTCATCTCGCACGATATTGAACCGGCGTAACACGGATTCAACGTGGATCGCCATCCAAAATCCGAATGGAATGGCGAAGAATGGCATGTGCCGCACATGCATCATGGTTTGCCACAGCGTCAATGTCATAATGATCAAATGAGTGATGTCACGAGAACGACGGGTCAGCAGCAACACGGCAAACCAGCTGAACATGATCAACCAGAACGGCAACATCAGCGTCGTAAACATCTCGGGTGCTCGCCATTCCATGATCTCGGGTCGTGGGGCGATGAGCGACTCGAACATCCAAAGATGCAGGTTGGGGCCATAGGGATTGATTAACGTGGCCAGTCCGCCTGCAACCATCATCATCGCGAACCGGCGTAACAAACCAAACGACGCGCGCCCGAAACACGAAAAGGCTTCGATCCCGCGGAGTCCGAGATAGGCCACAAAGATGCAGTATCCCGCAGCAAAGCCGCCATGCGAGTTGGCCCACACGCACAGAATAACGGGTGCGAGCCAGAGGAATCGCACTCGGAAACGCGAGTACCGCGGGCCGATGGATTCCGAACCTTCGCGATTCGGTTCCAGCCAGTGTAACCATCCGCGACCTTCCCAGCCCTGAAAACACCACGAAAGAAGAGCCAGCAAGAGCGTAAAGCAAAACCAAGTCAACAACTGGGGACGCATGGGCCAGAAGTACGTCAAGTTGATCGACACCAACAACGCCGTTACGCAGATCGTGATCAAGCCAAGACCAGCACGTTTTGCTCGCCACAGGATCAACCCAATCACACCCATGCCCGCGAGGCACTTGGCGATCAACATGCCGATCGGGCCAAAGGTGTCGATGCCGGCCGCGACCGTCAACTCAGCCAGGTTCTCGTGGTTGATCCAGCGATAACCTTCCGCCGTGTACGAGTAGGTGGCGGTGCTGTGGAAGCCGTGTGCCAGCCAGTCGCGACCATACTGAACATGGCCCCACAGGTCGGGGTCTGGCACGTTAGGAGCCAGTGCAATCGCACAGGTCAAGAGCGTCGCGCACAGCACTGCCCGGTCCAACCAGCTTGTTGTTCGTCGTTCTGGTGTTGCTTCCGCTTGCGTACTATCAGACATCTTGCCCATTGCCTCTCAAGGTCGATTTGGTCCCGTCTTCCGGAAAAACTCACGAAAGTATAGGTCACGATACAGAGTGAGAGATGCGCGTTACAACCGCTACCAACGCTCCATGACATTTAGCCGGAGCGTAGGAGGTAGTAAACGCCCCCGGCCCGAAGGGTCGAAACAACCACTGCCGGGTGCCGTAAGGCCCCGGTCGACAGATCGCAAATTTACTTCCCAAGCC